>JBJYWI010000035.1:0-46760 GCA_046259385.1 Anaerolineales bacterium | reverse complement strand
ATTTCTGTATTACTAAGTCGCAGTTCCTTCGCTCGAAAGCATGCAATAATTCCAGTGTTTGAATGCACATATTCCTTCGTCGAATTTCTGTAACCTTCTGACCAGTTTTTCCTTGTTTCTCCAGATTTACAAAATAATGATGTGAATAATAATAGAGATTGTCGTGTCCGCTCAGTATTAGAATGGGAAAGAAAGTGAGTATGAATTTTCTGCCTGTATCTCCCCAAGCGGATTGAAATATATCCATACACCCAATTCATTGCGGTTTCTGGATCGTAGACAATTGACAGAACTTGAAGGATATTTTTTAATTGTGTCAGTGCGCTGAATTTCGAGGTTAATATCTTGCCAATATTAGGGGATTCGGTATTCCTTTCCGTCATGCTTTGAATTTCAGGAAGAATCGTGTCAAGGACGCCCATTCTGTCAAGTATGTTAAAAGCTGTACCTGGTTTTGGGCCATTCAAAATACGAAAAATTTCATCTCGAATTCGTTCCTGAGATACTTCTGTAAGGTTGTTGATTGAACCCGTTATAAGTTTTTTTGTCTCAGGTTCGATGAATAGATTAAAGGCAACTGATAAACGGGCAGCTCTTAAAATTCTGACCGGGTCTTCGTTAATTGAATCTTTTGAACAAGCACGCAGCTTTCGTTCATTTAGATCAGATAATCCCTTCAAAGGATCTATTAATTCATTGAAGTTATAAATCGACAGAGCCATGGCATTAATTGTGTAGTCACGGCCGAGCAGGTCTTCATTTATTGAATTGCCGCGCAAAGTCGCAAAATCAAGATGCTGTCTGGAGCCATCCTTATTTTCCAGTACGATACGTGCAGTTTTTCTTTTTTCATCAAGGATGTAAAAAGCGCCGTTTATTTTATTTGCTACTTCACGGCATATTTCGATAGCATTTGTTGTTAGGGTAAAATCAAGATCGTGAGTGGTCTTTTTTAAGAAAACGTCTCGAACTGCGCCTCCGACCAAATAGATCTGTTGATCTGAAGAAGTTGAGTTCCGGATAACCTTAAAAATATCTTTGTGCGGTACGAGTGGGATTGGTAAAGTCATTCCTCAGGCTGGTATCGATTTAAGTCGACTGAAGCGATAAACGGAAGATTTCTGTAATATTCATCCATATCCAGACCATATCCAAAAACAAATTTGTTGGGGATTACGAACCCGCAATAATGGATAGGTACTTCTACCTCGCGCCTTTCTGGTTTATTTAATAAAGTGCAAACTCGAAGGCTTTTTGGGTGGCGAGTTTTTAAGAATTCTAGGACAGATGCAATGGTGTAGCCACTGTCAACAATGTCTTCAACAAGCAGCACATGCCTGTCTTGGATATCTTCTTTTAGGTCCAGTGTTATTCTGATCTGCCCGGTGGATTGGCGTGCAACCCCATAAGATGAGACAGCCATAAAATCAATTGTATTGGGGACTGTTAAATGTCGCATTAAATCAGTAAGAAATACAATTCCACCTCTCAGGATGCAAATTAAGTGCAACTCTTCATTCCTGTAATCACGGTTAATCTCTTGGGCTAATTCAACAATCCGCCCCTGTAGTTCTTCTTTATCAATAAGTATCTCGTCGAGATATTCTAAATAATCCTGCATTTTCTAACCTCTTGGCACTTGGTGGTGCTCTCTGCACCTTGCTTCATACATCTCGGATGCACCAACTATTACGACCGGGTCATCGTATCGGGCTGGTTCGCCATCAACGAGACGCTGGGTCCGGCTTGCCTGTTCGCCACAAACTATACAGATAGCATGGAGCTTGTCAACAACTTCAGCTTTCGACATCAGAATTGGCATCGGCCCAAATGGTTCACCTCTAAAATCAGTATCAAGTCCTGTGACAATAACTCTAATCCCCTGATTGACAAGATCTTCTACGATATTTATGATTGCATCTTCAAAAAATTGTCCTTCATCGATCCCGACCACAGTAGTGTTCGGTCTGAGTTTTTGAAGTATTTCTGTAGCATTGACAATTGGATCGGCGTCGTATTCAAACCCTGAGTGTGATTTAACCTTTACAACCCCATACCTATCATCAATGGATGGTTTAAAAACCTGCACTTTCTGTTTGGCGATCGTCGCCCTTCTTAATCTCCGGATAAGTTCTTCCGTTTTTCCACAAAACATAGAACCTGTTATAACTTCCAGTGAACCAGTGTGGTGTTTCATCAATTTTGATTACCTCCGAATAGTTGACAAAAAGTCGAAATAATTCGATTTATTTTTATATTCTACCCCTATAATATCGGATTTTTTCCGGTCTTAACTCGTTTTTCCTTCAGTTGCTAAACAGTCACACGGAATGATCAAATTTAATATTAAAAAAAAACAGGCAGATGATTCTTCTTCTGCCTGTTTTTAAGGGTATCGTGAAAGATTGTTACACTTTTATTTCTGCCATTGCGTCCGGCAATTCGTATCCGATTTGACGCAATTTCTTTTTTAAATCAGCGAGTGATTTTCTTCCGAAACCGTCAATGGCGAGAATAGAATCTTCACCCAGTTCCATTTTTTCTAAAATCTCGCCAACAGTTGATAAACCAGCATTTTTCAAAGAGTCAGATGCCCGTTTGCTCAGATCGAGATCATCAATTGAACGTTGCGGTGATACCCGTTCAGCTTCACGGGCTTGAAGTTCCTGTACATAATCTTCGCGCGCCTGTAATTTTTTATAAAACCGATCAACCTGACCTTCTGTATCAACGATTCTTTGTTCTCCAGTGAAAAATGGATGGCACTGAGAGCAAACATCAGTTCTAATGATTTCACTTGTAGACCCGGTTGTCCAGGTATTACCGCACGCACAGATCACCTGAGCTTCCGGATAATATGTCGGATGTATTTCTTTTTTCATTTCAGAATAACTCCACTAGCCTGCAATAAATTCAAAAAAAATTGATCTTTTATCTCAAATTTAATTAACAGGCATTACACTCACTCGCTTACGGTCGCCACGAACATTTTCGTAAACCACCAGTCCTTCTATTGTCGCAAACAACGTGTCATCTTTACCGCGTCCAACATTACGTCCGGGTTTGATCTTGGTGCCACGCTGGCGAACCAGGATATTCCCGGAAAGAACATGCTCTCCGGCGAATTTTTTAATTCCCAGGCGTTGGCTTTTGCTGTCTCTACCGTTGCGACTTGATCCTCCACCTTTTTTATGAGCCATCTTGATCGTCCTTTTTTGTTTTTGTCTTAGCGCTTAATGAAATTTTATTTATCTGCACTCTTGTATATTTCTGGCGGTGTCCTGTTTTTACCCTGTAGCGGTTTCTTGGTCGATATTTGAATACAACAATTTTTGGTCCTTTTACCTGTTCAATCACTGTTGCGCTGACATTCGCCCTATTTATATTTGGGGTGCCGACTCTTATCTTATCTCCATCGGATACCAGTAAAACATTTTCCAAATCGATTTCGGTTCCAGGCTCAGCCTGCATATGGTCAATATCGATGGTTTTTCCCTCATAGACTTTATACTGTTTACCGCCATTTTCAATAATTGCATATCTCATTTTTGTCCTCCAAGCTTCACTTCACCATAAATACAGCGTCTCCCAAATTCATTTTCATGCGCGGTAAAACGGGGAAGTTGGGGATTTGTTTACAATAATATGCCCCAGCTTGTTTCTGCCGGGACGGAGTGCTATTATAACTGCGATCATTATCGATGTCAAACAAATCCGGTAAGAGATTTATTAATAGAAGAGATTTCCTTTCCTTTTGCTAAATTATTTCCGGTTAATGTGGAGGAATGATAATTTCGGAAAGAATTCAAGCTGGACTTTGTGAATTATATATCAAGTTATGGTAAACTTAGCGTTTGGTATTTTTCATTTGAAAAAATTTTATCAGGAGCATTTTGTAATGTCAGAAAAGAAATGGGTTTATATGTTTGATGAAGTCGATGAAGCTGAGAAAGCAGTGGGAGGTGATTGGGAAGGAGTCCGTGCATTGTTGGGTGGGAAAGGCGCCAATCTAGCCGATATGACGAGGGCAAAAATCCCAGTACCTCCAGGTTTCACAGTCACTACTGAGGCTTGTCTTGCTTTTTTAGCGGAGGGGAACCAATTCCCAGAAGGGATGTGGGAGCAAGAACTTGAAGCGATAAAAAAGGTGGAATCGCAAACAGGAAAGAAATTTGGAGATTCCCAGAATCCACTGCTTGTGTCAAGTCGATCCGGAGCAAAATTTTCGATGCCCGGGATGATGGATACAGTGTTGAATATTGGTTTAAATGATATCACTGCTGAAGGAATGAGTAAGAAAACAGGCAACTCAAGATTTGTCTTTGATGCTTACCGCCGCCTGGTCGAAATGTTTGGCTCAGTTGTTTTAGGAATTCCAGATGAAGCATTTGAAGATCCTATGGCTGAATATAAAGCAGAAAAAGGGGTCAAATCGGATACCGAGCTGGATACAGAAGATTGGAAAGCGATTACCGAGATGTTCAAAAAGGTTGTGAAAGAGCATAAAGGCATTGATTTCCCACAGGATCCATACGAACAGTTAAGATTATCAACTGAAGCTGTATTTGAATCATGGAACGGGAAAAGAGCTGTGGATTACCGAAATGCCGCCGGGATCTCTCACGAGCTCGGTACCGCTGTTAACATCGTAACTATGGTCTTTGGGAATATGGGCTGGGATTCCGGTACTGGTGTTGCATTTACACGGGATCCTGCTACTGGTGAAAAAGAATTATACGGTGATTATCTTTTGAATGCTCAGGGAGAGGATGTTGTTGCTGGTATCCGCAATACGGAAAAAATTCAAAACCTTGAAAAGGAAATGCCAGAAGTATATCAAGAGTTTCTGGACATATGCGATAAGCTGGAAAATCATTACCGTGAAATGCAAGATGTTGAATTCACAATTGAAGAGGGAAAATTGTGGATGTTACAAACCAGAACGGGTAAACGCACTGCCAAAGCTGTTGTCAAGATTGCGGTTGACATGGCAGATGAGGGCTTAATTTCAAAAGACGAGGCAGTATTACGGGTTTCACCAGGGGAAGTTGACACATTGCTTCACCCCCAATTTGATGTGAAGGCGCTCGAAAAGGCTGAATCGGAAGGGAGAAAATTTGCCAGTGGGGTAAACGCTTCTCCTGGAGCAGCGGTCGGTCAGGTTTATTTTGACGCCGATAAATCAGAAATAATGGCAAAGGAAAACGGTCAGGATGTAATTATGGTCAGACCTTTCACAAAACCTGATGATGTGCATGGTATGTTAGCTGCAAAGGGAATTCTGACGAGTGAAGGCGGCGCAACATCCCATGCGGCGGTTGTAGCCAGACAGTTTGGTGTCCCATGTGTTGTAGGAGCATCTGAAATCAGAATTGACCTTGAGGATAAACTGATGGAGGTCAATGGATTGATCATCAAGGAAGGTGAATGGATATCAGTGGATGGGACGACAGGTGATGTTTACCTCGGGCAAATGCCAACGACTTCTCCTTCACTAGAAGAACAAACTGATTTGCTCATCTTACTAAATTGGGCAGATGAAATCAGCGCTTCCCCAGGGATTCGGAAAGTACCGCAAGGATGGCCAAATAAAGGCTTGCAAGTCTGGGCGAATGCGGATTACCCAGCTGATGCACGTCGTGCTCGTTCATATGGTGCAGTGGGTATCGGATTGTGCAGAACCGAGCACATGTTTTTTGAACAGGAAAGGTTACCAATTGTTCAAAGGATGATCCTAGCTGAATCCTCTGAAGAAAGGGTGTCTGCACTTGACGAGTTATTGCCGTATCAGCGTTCAGATTTTGAGGGCTTGTTCGAAGCGATGGATGGATATCCGGTAATTATTAGATTGATTGACCCACCGCTGCATGAGTTCCTTCCATCTGAAGAAGAATTATTTGAAGAAGTGATTACCAAGCGCGTTAAAGGCGAAACTGAAGGACTGGAAGAGAAGGAAGACTTGCTTTCAAAAGTTCAAGCGATGCATGAAAGCAATCCAATGATGGGGATGAGAGGCGTCCGTTTGAGCATTTATATGCCTGAGATCGTCGAAATGCAGGTTCGTGCAATTTTTGAAGCTGCTGCTGAACAAACCAAAGCGGGTATTACTGTAAAACCTGAAATTATGATACCGCTTACAGGAACAGTCAAAGAATTGAATTGGATTCAACCCCGGCTTGAACGGATTGGGGAAGAGGTTATGAATGAGTACGGGGTAAATTTTGACTATAAATTTGGGACAATGATCGAGATCCCGCGTGCTGCTGTGACTGCAAAGGAGGTTGCGGAGGTTGCTGAGTTCTTTTCATTCGGTACAAATGACCTGACACAAATGACATTCGGTTACAGTAGGGATGATGCCGAGCGGAACTTCTTAGTTAAGTATGTTGAAGAAGGTATATTGCCTAAAAATCCTTTTCAAACATTAGATACAGAAGGTGTCGGCAGGTTGATGAAAATGGCTGTAGATGATGGGCGTGAGTCCAGGGTTGATCTTGAGGTTGGTATTTGTGGAGAACATGGTGGCGATCCAGCATCAATTGAATTTTGCCATTTGATCGGAAATAATTATGTGAGCTGCTCTCCTTTCAGAGTTCCCATTGCCCGGCTAGCAGCAGCGCATTCTGCGTTAAAATATAAGGGTAATTAATTCAACAGAAAAATACTTAAAGAAATCCCGGTTTTTACAGCCGGGATTTTTTCATTTCAGGAAATTATTCTTCTTTTATCCAACCTACAGCTTCCATGTACCAGCGTGGTGCCCGTGATACAAGTCTTCCATGAATATCTGAAACTGGCTTCCGCCGTGCATCCCCAACATCACCAGTTCTGCAGGCAACCATTTGATGCTGGTGACATTCCATTTCAGTTTCACATACTTGAAAACAAATCGGGCATATATAAAAGTCTGTATTGTAGGTCATGTCAGTCTCCAGGATTTGACCAAGAACTTACTTCGATTTTACCAGATGTTTTACGATAAAATTTGTCCAAATTAAAATATTCTAATAAGAGCCTAACCTGAACACGGGGTGTATTAGAATTTGAGTCGCTGAAACAATGGATTAGAGCAATAATTATGCATAGTAAATTTTCAAGAAGAGAATTTCTGAAGATCGCAGGGCTGTCTTTAGGAAATTTAGCGTTTTTGCCAGTGTTCCCGCGTGAAAGTGTCCGTGATATCGGGAAATTGGCTCGGGTCGCGGTTTCACAGGTTGACGTCAGGGCGGAACCGAACGATAAATCAGCCATTGTCGGCAATCGTTTTCGGGATCAGTTACTCCATATCTACGAGGAATTTCACCCGCCTGACGCACCAGAATTTTATAACACGCTCTGGTATCGTGTATGGGGCGGTTTTTTGCACAGCGCACACTTGCAGATTGTTGAAGTGAATTTGAACAATGTCATGGATGCAATAAAACCTGAAGGACAGCTTTTTGAGGTTACAGTTCCATATACTATTGCCTATCAGCATTCCTCCTGGGATGGTTGGAATCCATGGAGAGGTTCCAGATTGTACTATTCATCAATTCACTGGGTGACTGGGATTGAAGAAGGACCAGATGGAAAAGCTTGGTATCAGTTAACAAGCGAACTCAGCAAAATGGAGAAATATCTTGTACCGGCGGAACATCTCCGTTACATTCCGCCTGAAGAATACAGTCCACTTTCACCTAACTTCGCTGCAGAAAAAAAGCGCCTGGAGCTTTCATTGACACACCAAACCTTGTATGCGTTTGAAGGGGATGATGAAGTTAATGCGTTTAAAATTTCATCTGGTTTACCCAACAACAGGCTTTCAGAAAGTCAATATCCAACATCAACACCAAAGGGGAGATATCGAATTTATTCCAAAATGCCATCAAAACACATGGGGAGTGTTGCAGGAGGTGCAGAGGTTGAGGAAAACGGTGGCTTTTCTCTGCCCGGTGTTCCATGGACATGTTTTTTTATCAGCCCTGGAGGATATGCTTTCCACGGTACATACTGGCATAACAATTTTGGATTACAGATGAGTCATGGATGTGTGAACATGAGAAACGAGGATGCCAAGTGGTTATTTCGATGGTCCACTCCCACTTACGATCATAAGATCGAAAGCCCTTCAGACTGGGAATTAACAGGTTATGGTACAGAGGTATATGTCTATTAATTCCCAGGAGATGATCGTTGTTGCACTTACGAATTGTATCTAAATCCTTAAATATTAATCCTTGATAGATAATTCGAAAAAAAAGAATAATGGATTGTTTAACAGAGTGAAATGTACCAAATTCAGTCTAAATTGTCATCAACTCCGCATTAAAAAAGGAAGGATTTCTTTTTTTTCCCAGAGGGATGATTTTAATATCACCCCTGTTTTTTTTTGATCAAAAATGGTTTTTCTGTAATTATTGATTAATTTAATAACAGCATGTTTCTTATATCAGATAGATTCCCCCGGATTTTCAGCCGTCTAATCAGCCAAGTGAGTTTGTAAATGAAAGATACAGAATCGGCATCCATAGTAAAAGATGAAAGGAAGTCATATAGGAGAAAAAATATCTTGATACTGTATAATCAAACTAGTAAATTACGCCCAAAAAATTTCACTAACACTTGAATTTTAGGATTATATAGGACGGAAAAATTCGATGAATTCAAATATAAATTATCATAAAATTACCACAATTGAACGCTTTATATTGGAAGAACAGCTCAGTCACCCGGAAGCAACCGGTGTGCTGACAAATTTGTTATATGATATCGCCCTGGCAGGGAAAATAATTGCCAGCAAAACCACACGTGCAGGTTTGGTAGAAATTCTTGGTAGGACAAAAGAAATCAATATCCAGGGGGAGCAAGTGCAAAAGTTGGATCGATTTGCTGACCAGACAATCATACATATGAATGATCACACCGGTCGGTTGGCGGTTATGGCTTCTGAAGAGCATGAACATATTATTCCCATCCCTGAAAAGTATCCAAGAGGGAAATATGTCCTGTTGTTCGATCCATTGGATGGTTCGTCAAACATAGATTTCAACATCCCCATTGGGACGATATTCGCTGTATATAAACGTTTAAACGAGAATGAGCCAAGTACTTTGCTGGATTGCCTTCAACCAGGCAGGGATTTGGTTGCTGCAGGATATATCATTTTTGGTTCCAGCACAATGCTAGTATATTCAACTGGTCAGGGATCACATGGTTTCACTCTTGATCCTTCAGTGGGTGAATTTCTTCTATCCCACCCATATATGAAGATTCCGGATGGAGCGCAGTATTTCAGTGCAAATCTCGGTTATCAGAAATACTGGAGCGGAGGTGTATGCAAATTCACAGATTACCTGCAGGGTTTCAAGCGTGAGTGCTCAAATTCTTTGAGATATGTGGGCTCACTGGTGGCGGATTTTCACCGCAATCTACTTTCCGGAGGCGTTTTTTATTACCCGGCAGACAATAAGGATCCCGCAAAACCTGAAGGAAAATTAAGGTTAATGTATGAAGCGATACCGCTCGCATTTATCATTGAACAGGCTGGAGGCTACGCCTCAAATGGTGTAATGAATATTCTTGATGTCCAGCCTGAGTCACTTCATCAACGTACCCCTTTTTTTGTCGGAAATACCGACCTTGTTAAGAAAGCCGAAGAATTTATCAAAGAATACGGATAAATAATTTATTCATTTCGCAAAGTAGTCCTTTTAAACAAAATAATGCGATTTGGAATGGAGGGATAAATGGTTCAGATCGGGATCATGATAGAAGGGCAAAATGGATTAAATTGGGAAAACTGGCAGCATATAGCATATGCTGTTGAAGATGCGGGGTATTTTGGTTTGTTTCGGTCAGACCACTTTACAAACAGCAAACCACCCGATAAGGATTCCCTGGAGTTATGGACTTCTTTGACATGGGTAGCTAGTCATACGAAAAGGATTGAATTTGGGCCGCTGGTGACTCCTTTCTCTTTCCGTCATCCAGCACATACTGCCAGGATGGCTGCTGCTGTTGATGACCTTTCAGGTGGTAGATTTTCGCTTGGTTTAGGTGCTGGCTGGCAGGAACGCGAACATAACAGTTATGGATTAGATTTGCTCGAACCTTTGCAGAGGTTCAACAGGTTTGAAGAAGGTGTGGGAGTTATCTCTAAATTGTTAAGGTGTGATGTTCCAATTACCTATAATGGTGAATTTTATAGGTTGAAAGATGCTATTTTACTGCCGCGGCCAATCAGACCAGGAGGACCGCCGATCATAATCGGCGGAGTTGGGGAGAAACGAACAATACCAATTGCAGCAAAATATGCGGATGAATGGAACGCTCTTTTTATTTCTTTGGATGAATTTCGGAGGTTGAATGCCCTGTTGGATACTCGATTAGTGGAGTACGGCAGAAATGCAAGTGAAGTGCGCCGATCTGTAATGACCGGTTGCGTCTTTGGCCGTGACACAGAAGAGGTGGAATACAAAATTAAAAACAGAGCCGGAGGACAAAAATCAATTGAGGAGTTGCGAAACCAGGGCATGATTGTAGGGACAGCGGATGAAATTAAAGAACAGGTGGATAAATTAGGGAGTATCGGTGTTCAACGCTTAATGCTTCAATGGTTAGATCTTGATGACCTTCAGGGCCTTGCATTCATGGCAGCAGGTATAATAGATTAACATAACTTATCGATAAGTATTGCATACCCAATGTCCTCTCAACGCGGCAAGAAATTTTTAATATATTTTCTGGTTTTGTGTCTTTTTATCTCTTCATGCACCTCTATGGCTGACGCGGGACAAGAAATTGAGGTGTTACAATCAACCGTCAATGCGGTTGAGATAAAATTGCAGAATGGGCTTGATATCATCGGGACAGGAAAGGCTATCGCAACACAAGTTGACCAGTCTGGGGTAGTACAAACTGCTCAAGCTGTAGCGTCAAATATCTCTGATAGTGGATTGATTTCAACAGCTCAATTTCTAGCGACCTCTTGGCAACCAGATTTATTTGAAACCGCAGTGAAATTTTCCTATGAGCAGGTTCCAAAAATACAAACCACATTGGAAGCAGTTGGAACAAAAGTACCAAATTCATCAGATATTCCCATATACAATAGTGAGAAAGTGGAATTTTATTCTGATGGATTGGAAATGTCCTTTTCGACCAATACTGGGATTGAAGATGTGGTTGAATTTTATGAAAATGAAATGCCGAACTACGGCTGGGAACAGCTTGAGTCGATAACAAGAGTTAATATTAACCGAGCTCTTTTACATTTCCGAAAAGGAGAACGCCTGGCGGTTATCTCAATGAATAGAGATTCATTAAAAACATTTGTTCAAATTTCGGTGCAGGATAGAAAATGATGTTGAATAATTTTTTTGAGCCAAAATCAGTAGCTGTTGTAGGTGCATCTTCAAATGAGACAAAGTTAGGACACTCTGTAGTTAAGAACTTGGTGGAAGGTGGCTACATAAATATCGGTCGAATTTTTCCTATAAACCCGAAATCAAAAAAGATCCTGGATTTGGATGTTTACCCATCTGTCCTGGAAGTTCCTGATCCGATCGATCTGGCAGTAATCGTGATACCTTACCCCTATGTTCCAGATGCGTTACGCGAATGTGGTCAGAAGGGGATTACGGCTGCTGTGATTATCAGCGCTGGATTTCGTGAAGCGGGTGAAGAGGGTTTGGAACGTGAGCTTGAGCTTGTTGAAATAGCTGAACAATACGGGATACGTTTAATAGGTCCAAACTGTCTAGGTGTGATTGATACTTTTACACCCATGAATGCCTCATTTTCTGCTGGGACTCCACCCAGCGGACCGATGTCATTTATGTCACAATCAGGGGCATTGGGTACAGCGGTGCTCGATATCGCTCTTGGTGGTAGCTTGGGATTATCAAAGTTTGTTAGCCTTGGCAATAAAGCAGATGTGAGCGAAATCGATCTATTAAATGCCTGGAAAGACGATCCTAACACGAATGTAATAATGATCTACAGCGAGGGGATGCCAAACGGACAGGAATTTATCCGTGTCGCTAGAGAAATCACATGTGAAAAACCTGTAGTAGCGATAAAGTCAGGCGTGACACAATCTGGTTCACGGGCGGTTTCATCACACACCGGGTCTTTAGCGGGGTCAGAACAGGCTTATCATGCCGCATTCAAGCAAGCCGGTGTAATACGGGTGAATTCAATGCAGGAATTGTTTGATGTTTCTCGAGCGCTGGGTTATCAACCATTGCTAAGAGGGAACCGGATCGCGATTATTACCAATGCGGGTGGGCCTGGAATTCTTGCCACGGATGCACTTGAACGTTCCGGTATGACACTTGCGCGTTTTGAAAATGAGACAATCAATTCCCTCGTAAAATTTTTACCGGATGCAGCCAGTGCTGCAAACCCGGTGGATGTTTTAGGGGATGCAAGGGCAGACCGCTACAGTTTTGCGCTTAAGATTGTTGCAAACGATAACAATGTGGATGGAATAATGGTTGTCCTCACGCCTCAGGCAATGACAGAAATTGAAAAAACAGCTGAAGCGGTAGGTTCGCTAGCAGCTGAAATTGATAAACCTGTGTTTGGTTGTTTTATGGGTGAAAGGCAAGTAGAACCCGGTATAAATTTACTGACAGAAAGGGGGATTCCAAATTATTCATTCCCTGAGAACGCAGCATTGTCATTTCATGCAATGGGAGAATATCTTTCAATACTCGAGCGACCGCAACCGGATTACGTAACTTTTGAGGTCGATAATTCTGTTGTAAGAAAAGTATTTGACCGGGTTAGGTCCGAGGAAAGGCTTTCAATTGGAGATTCTGAATCTCGTGAGATTTTAGACGCCTACGGGTTGAGAATTCCGCGATCTGAAATCGCAAAAACCCCGGAGGAGGCGGTAAGTAAAGCCAGTGAAATTGGTTATCCAGTGGTGCTTAAAATTGCTTCTCCTGATATCCTGCACAAAACGGATGTTGGCGGAGTAAGGGTGGGTTTGGGGAATGACCAGGAAATTTATGATGCATTTGAATTAATGGTTTACAGAGCTCAGAGATATGTTCCGGAAGCGCGCATCTGGGGTTGTCTTGTTCAAGAAATGGTGCCGCCAGGGGGGGTGGAGGTGCTGGTCGGTATGAACCGCGATCCTCAATTTGGCCCATTGGTCACATTTGGCTTGGGTGGCATATATGTGGAAACGATAAAAGATGTCACATTCAGGATCGCTCCTTTCTCCATCCAAGATGCGGAAGGCATGCTATCAGAAATCAGAGCGCATGCACTTCTTGACGGCGTCCGTGGAAAACCAGAGGTTGATAAACCTGCAATTGTTGATACATTGCTTAGGATCGGACAACTGGTGCAGGAATTTCCGGAAATTGTCGAATTGGATATAAATCCATTGGTGGTTTTTACAAAAGGGCAGGGCGCCATAGCAATAGATATGCGCATGATACTCAGCGAATAAAAATTGAATTATATGGTTATTTGTATTCGTTCTTGGGATTGTGTATTAGAATAGTCACGTTAGAGGAGACAATATATGAAATCGTTATATGTAACATCAGTGGAACGATATTCAGGGAAAACAGCGGTTTGTTTAGCAATAGGAAAATACCTTCAAAAAGATGGTTTTAAGGTTGGTTATTTGAAACCGCTCAGCCTACAACCCTGGCTCTCTGCTGGGCGGGTTGCAGATGAAGATGCTGCATTTGTGAAGGAAATTCTTGGACTTTCATCTGAACCATGGGAACTATCTCCAGTGGTTTTAACGAAAGAGCTGCTTCAGGAACATCTCAAAGATGATGTAAAGAAAGACCGAATGGAGCAGGTTCGAGACGCCTTTAACAAGGCAGCCAAGGATCAGGATATACTGCTGCTCGAAGGAGGCGGGAGTTTACGAGAGGGATATGTGGTAGGGCTTCCAACCCCTCAGGTTGCTCTCGATCTGGGTAGTGAAGTAATCGCAATTATAAAATATCGCGATCAGGTCCGAGTACTGGATGATACATTGACTGCAAAAACCCGCCTTGGCGAGGCATTGAGCGGTGTAATTATCAACCGTGTTCCATCAGAAGTATCCAATTTCGTGTCGGAATTGGCGGTTCCATTTATTGAATCACGCGGGATACCGGTATTTGGAGTATTACCTGAACAGCATGCTTTAGCAGCCCTGACTGTAAACGACCTTGTGGATGTACTTGATGCAGAAATATTGACAAAGTATTACCGTCCCCAATCAATGGTAGAAAACCTGACCGTTGGCGCCATGACTGCTGAAGCTGCCTTGAGCAGGTTCAGGAAGTATGCTCACAAAGCTGTAATTACTGGCGGTGATCGAACTGATATCCAACTAGCAGCTCTAGAGACTTCGACAGTGTGCTTGGTCCTCACCGGAAATTTGCAACCCAGCCCATTGATTATCAGACAGGCTGAAGAATTTGGGGTTGCTGTACTTTTAGTGCGCTCGAACACGATGGAAACAGTTGAAAAAATCGAGACGATCTACGGAAAAACCCGTTTAGGTCAAACTAAGAAACTTGAAATGTTCCAGGCCCTATTGAACGAAAATATAGATTTTGACAGAATGTATTCTGTAATTGGGTTAAAGTGAAAGTATCTGAAGCCATAAAGTATAAGAGGGCTGTACGAAATTTTCGGGATGAACCGTTGTCTGCAGATGTTATCAATACCATTCTGAACGCGGGTAGGCGATCCCAATCATCTAAGAATTCCCAGCCGTGGGATTTTATTGTTATCACACATAAAGACCGGTTAGAGAAATTATCAAAATTAGGGACCTACGCCGGACATCTTGCAGGTGCAGCGCTTGCAGTAGTCATTATTACACCAGATCCGGGTCTTAAAACAAGCATTATGTTTGATGCTGGCCAGGCAGCGGCTTATATGCAGCTGGCAGCCTGGGAGTTGGGAGTTGGATCCTGTCTTGCGACAATTTATAAAACTGATGAAGCGCGCCTGCTGCTGGACCTTCCGGATGATAGATATGTTAATTTGGCTTTATCGTTTGGATACCCTGCGGATCGCAGTGTATTGACCTCAACTCCTGAAAAAGGAGGTCGTAAACAGTTAGCGGATTTTGTTCACTGGGAATCGTGGTGATGTTCGTTTTTATATATTTATTTTCAGATCAGAATGAGTGCCCCTGTAAATGGGGCTTTCTTTTTCTTTGGAATTCTTCATGCTGAAAACATCAAACCATAAATAACAGGTGTCAGGTTAGCAATAAAAACTCTGGACAGGAAATTATTAACTAAGGGGTATGTATGGAAATTGGACAAGCAACTGATTACATTATTGAATATTTTGCCAGGCCAGATTCAGCAATACTCTATGCGTCGCAGCTGGCAAAGAGCAATAATCTGCCAGATATATCAATCCAGCCTGATGAAGGTTTATTCTTAAAGTTTCTTGTTAAGGTTTGTGGGGCTGTAAAAGCTGTCGAAATTGGAACGCTTGGAGGGTACAGCGGAATTTGGATTGCACGCGGGTTGCCCCACAACGGCAGGTTGATTTCTATTGAAAAAGAGGATAAACATGCCCGTGTAGCTAGAGAGAGTATAGAAAATGCTGGCTTGTCGCACCTAGTTGATATCAAAGTCGGCAATGCATTGTTATTGTTAAAAACGGTATCTTCAGAAGGTCCATTTGATTTTGTGTTTATCGACGCAGATAAAGCCGGATACAGAGACTATTTTGATTGGGCGATGATGAATATACGCGTGGGTGGTGTGATTGCAATCCACAATGTGTTTGCCTTCGGATACCTGCTGGATGAAATGGATTTCAGCGAGAATGTCCAGATTATCAGGGATTTAAATCAAAAGATCGCCCAAGATTCCAGACTGATCAGCACAATCTACCCTGCCGGGGATGGTATGCTTGCAGCTTTGCGGATTAAATGAGCAACTGCAACTGGTACTTAATTTTTACGTATACCTCATTAGATAAGATACACAATTTAGCGGTATTCATCATTTATGGAGGAAAAAGAATGGCAGTTTCGAGAGAACCATTACGTCGTTCTCATGACGATAGAATAATAGCTGGAATTTGCGGAGGGCTGGGAGAATTTTTCGGAATCAGTCCCTTATGGTTCCGGCTTGCTTTTTTACTTTCACTACTCCCTGGCGGAATTCCGGGTCTGCTCGTTTACGCGATCATGTGGATAGTAATTCCGAATAAGTAAAAGAATTTGGAATATTCTTGAGCTGAATTCCTATTTTTGAGAGTTGTAACTCTTAGCCATCTCGATTCTTTTTTGAAGAGGTGGGTGTGAATGAAGTAGAAATACCACCCAAGGTTCCGGGTCTACATCTGCCAGGTTCTGGTTAGCTAGCCGGACTAAAGCCGAGGCATAAGCCTCACCCAACCCGGTACTGGATAACGCGTATTGGTCAGCCTTGACTTCCCGCCAGCGCGAGTAGGCATTTGTCAACGGCATGAGCAATAAGCCATAAATACCAATAACCAGGATAAATAGCGGCAATGCCGCGATGTCAGCTTGATTTTCGAATCCGAAATATTGCGTTCCCCATTTCAGAGCAAGTGAGGCGAAGTACAAGCCCCCAAGTGTTAAGGTGCTCTCAATTAAAATCCCTATTGGTATGTCTTTGTGGACATGGTGACCCAGTTCATGGGCGAGGACAGTTTCTATTTCGTCGTCTGTGAACTCTTTTAGCAGCGTATCGCCAAGGATGATTCTGCGCGTGTTGCCTAAGCCTGTCAACGCTGCGTTGGCGGCGTTAGTACGTCGGCTCATGTCGAATTTGAATACTCCCCGAACATACGTATTTGCTTCACTGGCTAAATGAATAAGCCGGTCAGCCAGTTGTTGATAATCGTCTTCGAGTGGTTCAAATTTGTAAAATATAGGAAACAAAATCACTGGTGCAAGATTTGCTAAGAGGACGTTTAAGAATAAGAGGATCAAGCCTGCAAAAATCCACCAGGTGTCTGGAGCAGCCCTTAAAACGGTATAGATTATTTCCAGTATCATTCCTCCCAATAAAAGTCCGATCCCGAGACCTTTTGCCTGATCTACTATCCATTCGCTTCGTGATTGGTTTGACATTCCAAACCTGTGTTGCAAAAGGAATCCTTCATAATAGGACAGAGGCAGGGTCAACAGGTAATAAATCCCCCCGAATATAATTCCAAAACCCGCTACAAGCATCCAGTCATTGGTCGTAAAGCGAAGTAATGATTCTTTTAGCTGTTTTGACCATCCTAAATACAACCAGGCGAGCGCATAAACACCGCCAAATATAGTATCAACCACTATTAAGCGATGCCGGATACGAGAATACCTTTTAGCTTCTTTTTGGCGCTTTAAATCGAGTTCTGTTTCGACCATGCAGCGGATTATATCACCCGGTCTCATGATGTTACTGGGTTTTAGCAGTGGGATTGTTTAACTTGTGATTTTAATTTTAAAGGTTACAGGCTGGAAAATACATTCCAGTTTAAAATCATTTGACGCTGTTCAAAAGTCTCAGGAGATTGGCGCCACCCGTCTGGGGTATTCCGGCGCAGTTCTGCGATCCTGTCCAATGCATTTTGGGTTTCCATACCGTGTTGAACAAAATAACAGCCAACGACTGTGCCTGTTCGCCCTATTCCGCCGTAACAATGAAGGTAAATATTCTGACCATCTGCCAGTGCATTATTGATTGCATCCAGGATATTCACCATTTGAGGGACCGACGGCGTATGCATATCGGGTATTGGAAAGTTTATATATCTAGGAGGTTTTGTTTTTTCTACTTGGATCCTCTCGAATAAATTCGTATAAGGTTTCAAACCGTGTTCATTCGGTTCGGTAAGATCAATAAAGCAATCAATATCTTTTGATAACAACCATTCCAGTTTTGAGAGCGCAGTAAGCTCCGCAGCTGAACCTGGATATTCACCCGCCATAAATCGGTTCTCTTCAACCCAGTAAGAATCAAGAATTTTGTTCATATGTAATACCTGAATATAATCATGTCTTGTGAGCAGATTTACCATTTATAATTGCGGCATTATCAACACACCATTGTAACCAAATTTATTCAAAAAATCCTTTATGGCAACCGATACAGTAAAACTTTCCAAAACAAAATCGAACGAGTTTCAAAAAGAAAATGTCCTGCCGATCGCAGGCGCGCATCTTGTACACGATACTTACACTGCGGCTGTTCCCGCTCTGCTCCCAGTTCTGATTGAGAAACTTTCCCTATCGCTCACCATGGTGGGTTCACTGATCGCCATCCTGCAAATCCCAGCGGTGCTGAATCCGTTTATCGGTTATCTTGCCGATAAAGTCAGTTTGCGGTATTTTGTGATTCTGGCTCCAGCGGTCACAGCAACGTTGATCAGCAGCCTTGGTTTTACATCTGGGTATTTTGGCATTGCAATACTGTTATTCGCAACCGGCATAAGCGTAGCCTGTTTCCATGCCCCGGCTCCAGCGATGATTGGAAGACTGGCAGGGGACCAGGTTGGGAAAGGGATGAGCTTGTTTATGGCTGCCGGGGAGCTGGCTCGCTCAGTTGGCCCGCTTCTTGCGGTATGGGCTGTCTCAACCTGGACATTGGATGGTTTCTACCGGCTTATGTTTATCGGTTGGGCTGCAACCCTGCTGCTTTACCTCCGCCTGCGGCATGTACCGGCGCGTATGGAAGCCCATGGGAGTTTCCGCAGCATGTTGCCAGCCCTGATGTCATTTTTCCTGCCATTGTCATTAATCATCCTCTTCAGGAGTTTTAGTGTAAATATCCTGACTGTTTTCCTGCCTATCTATGTGAAAGACCAGGGTGCAAACCTGTGGATTGCTGGTGGGGCACTCTCGCTGCTCGAACTTGCTGGTGTTGCAGGTGCGCTCGTCAGTGGGACAGTAAGCGATATCCTCGGACGCAGGAGGATATTGTTCATTGCAACTATCGCTGCAGCTGGTTTAATGATCTTATTTGTTTATTTTGAGGGCTGGATATTGATTCCCCTTCTGGTTATGTTAGGTTTTACAATCCTCTCGACCGGACCAGTGATGCTGGCTATGGTTCAGGACCAGTTACCAAACAATAGAGCTGTAGGGAATGGATTGTATTTGATGATGTCTTTTCTCATCCGACCGGTTGCTCTGGTTGCGATCGGTTATATGGGGGACCAATTTGGTCTTGAACAGGTATTTATATGGAGCGCAATAGTATCGCTTCTGGCAGTACCCCCAATATTCTTTCTCCCGGGCAGATCCAAAGATTCAAGGGCTTAGTGTTGCCTCATCTATGGTAGTCCATTTTGGATCCAGGATCACCATTGGATCCAAAAGTAGGAATTCGCCGCTCACTCGCCACTTTTCGTAATAGCTTTTTTGCTCCTCAGTAGCATCCTCAAAGTAATATCCCATAACCGGGAATTGCGCTCCCGGTTTCCCACTACGGGTTTCAAGGTGTAGGTGGTAGATACCGGCGTTACCACTCTTTCCTACCGCCCCTATTGGGGTACAGGGATTGACCTGGTCATTGAGGTTCACCTCGGGAGTGTTTTCGAGATGGGCGTAGAGTACATAAAGCGAATTATCCCGATTCACCTGCAGGGTGTCTGTTAGCTCCACTGGTAGAAATCGAAATGGAGTCTCAACAATGACCATATTGCCGAAAGGGTAAGTATTACTGATCGATGCGGCTATTTTTCCGATTAAAATTGACTGCACTATCACTCCCTGGATGGTCTTCAAACCACCAAACTGATAATGGGCGAAGTCAACCCCGTGATGGCGGAAGTCCTTGCCGGGAGGAGGTGGTCGGAACGGATCGGAGATAATCTTTGGCAGATCCGCGATGGAATGAGGTGCAAGTGGCGAGCACAATTTAAAAAGAGGTGTCGCGCTTGGTATGGGCGTATTGGTTGCTGCGGGTGGGGTGGAGGTGGCGATTGAAGTGGACGTTGGTTTTGAGGTCCTGGAAGGTGTTGCGGTTCTCGATGGATATGAGGAGAAAAGCAGGTCGCCCACTTCGGTAGTAAGCGCAGGTTGTATCCGATCTGAATTTATAGTGTCTCCAAGAAAGCCTGGAGTTAATACGCTGCAAGCGGAAAGAACGATAACTGAGGAAAGGATTACCCAGGCGTATCGCATAACTGTTCTTCTTGAAAGACTAAATTTTTCTTTAATGATTATACCCAAGAAGGGCATTGAGATGGATTGCTTTTAACTTGCGCATAGATAAAATACGATCTTAAACCTTATTTGTTTATAACCATCAACCAGTTGGTTAATCACGGCAGGATTGTCAGGAACCTGCTTCTGGGCTATAATTTCTGGCACAAGTTCGGGGCGTGGCGCAGTCCGGCTAGCGCGCTTGCATGGGGTGTAAGAGGTCCCGGGTTCGAATCCCGGCGCCCCGACTTTGGAAACCACAATTTTGTAATTTCAATAGTATTCAAGGAAATTTTTCTAGAAAAATATTCAATTTATATTGCATTTGTAATTTCAATTTTCCTTATTGATTCATGTGAGCCCAGATCGCATATAAATGCAGTTGGTTATTGAATTTTAAATATTTAGTGTGGGTTCATAAGAATATTATTCCTGTGTGATTTGGGAATTTAAATAAGAATTTCATTTCAATTCGATTAGAATAATCAGCATGAATATTCGAGTATGGCTTCTTAAAAATGGTACAGAACCTCATGAATTAATCGAGCAGGAATCTCCTGATGAACTGGATACTTTCGATGCGATAACCATGGCGATCCCGGGAGGAGCATATACCACTTTCCGGACTTACGAACACGACAAGGCATTAAAACTGGAGGCGCACCTGGAACGCCTGAAGGAGACCTCCCAGCTTGCAGGTGAATCCCTGAAGTATGACCCAGCCGGTATACGCTCCTATATCCGCGACATCATTGAACAATATCCTGATGACCAGGAATTGCGAATCCGGATTGTTCTCGATTTATCTGAGAAACCGGGGGAGATTTACCTGATGAGCGAACCATTGAAGACCCCCTCGGAGAGCGACTACCGCGACGGGGTGAAACTGGTAACCTGCAACCACCAGCGCGTAAATCCGAAAGCGAAATTGACCCGATCCATCCCTGGGGCGCAGGAAATCCGGGCTGGATTTGGGGAAGACGTTCACGAAGCGCTGATGCTGGATGAGGAGGGTTATATTCTGGAGGGGTTGACCAGCAATTTCTTCGCAGTTTACAGAGGTGAATTGTGGACGAACGAGGAAGACGTACTTTCCGGGGTGACCCGCAGCCTGGTTTTAGAAGTTGCTGAGAGCGCGGGGACGATTATTAATTATAAGAGCGTGAAATTAGATATGGTTGGCGCATTTGAGGAGGCTTTCATTACCAGCTCATCGAGGGCGATACTTCCGGTAGTTCAGATCAACAACACCATCATTTCGCATGGAGTGCCGGGATTTACAACCCGTATGCTGATGTATTTGCTCAATAAAAAAATTGAACAGGAAATCCAGGCTATCTGATCTTTTCCCCATAATGTATTTTGTTACATATTTAACCAATTTTCCAAATTTTTAGTATAATAATTCAGGGCTGAGCTAAACAACTTCCGCTGTCACAGAAGAATTATGTTTTCCATTCTACTCATGCGCATTAATACCCGTATGCGAATGGATTTCATAACCCTTAATGGAGGAGGATTATGATTAAGTACCGTTCTGTATTCTTTGTTGTGATGGCTCTGATCCTTGTACTTGCTGGATCAGGATTCACCAGGCTCAATTCGTACACAGGCTACTGTGCCGAATGGCATGTCGTCAAAAAGGGGGAATCGTTGGAAACGATCAGCCGCGACTACGGGGTCAGCCGCAGCGAGCTGGTCGCGATCAACCAACTACCCAACCCAAAGAAGGTGTACCCAGGGCAGAGATTGTGTGTGGAGCCCGGTTCTCAAACCAGTTCTTCGCGTTATATTCTCAAACAGGAGATACCGCCCAGCGCACGCTTCATTCCAAGCTCCAGTTACCGCCCCCACACCGACCGTGGCTACCACTCTGCTGATTGGTACGATCGCGATTATTATGATTGCTACCAACATTATGATTATGATCGGTGCCAAAAGGACCCATACTGGGGTGATAACTACTGGGATGACTGCCGGGAGTTGTACCGCGACCATCCTGATTGGGATTACTGCCAAAAGCATTACAAATCTGGTTATCACAACATCCCAACCATATCGATTGTCGGTGTAACGCGCAATAAAGCCGTCAAATTCCGCACCAACAATTTCCCACGTGATTACAAGTTTGTGGTGTTGATGGGTCCGATCGGGACAAAAGGTAATCACGGGTACCATGCCGGGACATTCTATTCGGGTCAGGGCGGCTCTTTTGTTGTGACTGCAAAAATACCCAGCCAGCTGAAAGGCGAAAAAAAGATTGCGATCCGGACGGAAAGCACTTCCGGTGGTTTTTACAGTTACAACTGGTTCTACAATACCACAACGCATTAACCGTCAAAGTGGTATCTTAGAAAAAAGAGGCTGTCCCAAAAGATTGTCACCCTGAGTGAAACGAAGGGTCTACCAGACTAAATTGGAGATTCTTCACTCAGTTCAGAATGACATTTACCTTGTTGTTAGACAGCCTCTTTTTCCATTCGTTTGATATGATGTGATGCCAGAAAATGGGGGATTAAAGATTGGAATATTACCCGATTTAAGGTTTTAAGTATAAAGCTTCCAACAGGATAATGGGTGTGGTAAACTCGCAGGGCGAATGCATTTTTTGAAAAAAGAATGGTTTGTTCGATGGATGAGAAATCGATATTAACACTTGAATTCGATAAGATACTTGAACGCGTAGCAGGATACTGCGATTTTTCTGTTTCGGTCGAAAAAGCGCTTCAACTCAGACCCGCTGGTGATCTGTTTGGTGCCCGAAAATTACTGGCGCAGACCTCCGAAGCAGTGGAACTCTTATCAATCAGACCTGACCTTTCGATAGGGGGCGCGCGCGATATCCGCCAATCTGTCGATCTTGCTAAACACGAAGGGGTTCTTACTCCCGGTGAATTTCTGGATATCAAAGGCACTCTGATTTCCGCTCGCAACCTCGAACGGGTATTTCAACGTTCGGATGGAAGGTATCCCAACCTGGATGAGATAGCAGGCATGTTTCCGCCTCCAACAGGATTGGTGGATGCCGTATCAAGGACAATCTCAGATCGAGGGGATGTGCTCGATTCCGCTTCTGATAGATTATCCACTATCCGGCGAGATATGCGGGTTGTGCATGACCGCCTTTTGGCGAAGTTGCAGAAAATGGTTTCATCGCCAGAAATAGCGCCAATATTGCAGGAAGCTCTGGTAACGCAGCGGGATGGGCGTTACGTTTTGCCATTACGAGCAGAGCACAAAGGAAAGATAAAAGCCGTAGTTCATGACCAGTCCGTCTCTGGAGCGACGTTGTTTATCGAGCCGCTGTCAGTGGTCGATTTAAATAACCAGTACCGTGAACTCCAGCTGGAAGAACGGGATGAGGAGCGCCGGGTTCTGGTCGAGCTGTCAGTGTTGGTTGGCAGGAACTCGGGGCTGCTTTTAGAGGCTTTGGATGTTATTGCGGAATTAGATCTGTGTTTTAGCCGTGCCAAATATGCCCAGGAGATCTCCGGGACTGAACCGGTGTTGAAGCCAATTGTTGGAAATGGTGAACAAGGATTCGTTTTGAATCTAAAACAAGCCCGCCACCCGTTACTGGATCCTGATGAAGCAGTAGCTGTGGATCTTTCCTTCCCCAAGGGGATATTTTCACTGGTTCTCACCGGTCCTAATACCGGGGGGAAAACCGTCACTCTTAAGATGGCAGGTCTGCTGGTTCTTATGTCCCAATCAGGGATATTCATTCCTGCCCAAGCCGGGTCCGAGATCGGTTATTTCGACAGCGTGTACGCAGATATCGGCGATGAGCAGTCAATTGAGCAATCGCTTTCTACTTTCTCAGCGCATATCAATAATATTGTCCGGATTATCGCAAGCGCTGATATTCGCTCACTGGTGATCCTTGATGAACTCGGCGCGGGAACCGATCCACAGGAAGGGGCTGCGCTAGCCAGGGCGCTTCTTAAGTATTTCATTCGAGCTGGAATAGCGACATTGGTCTCAACCCACCACCCGGAATTGAAAACCTTCGCTAATGACATGGAAGGTGTTCAGAACGCAAGCATGGAATTTGATCTTAATACATTAAAACCGACATTCCGATTAACAATTGGGTTGCCTGGCAGGTCAAATGCGATTGCGATTGCGGAGCGATTGGGTATGCCGGAAGATATTATTAATGAAGCCCGTAAACAAATCAGTCCGCAAGATCTTCAGGTGGATGATTTACTGGATGAAATCCGAATTCAAAAAGATCAGGCAGAATACACACGCGAAGAGGCGGAAAAACAACGGGAAGCAGCTGAAAGATTGCGTAAAAATCTCCTCGAAAGGCTTGAGAATATTGAAGACGAACGCGCCCGGATTCTGATATCAGCTCAGGATGAAATTGACAGGCATATTGATGAGTTAAAAGAGGAAATCAAGCGGATAAAGAAGAAGGTTTTTTCTAAAGAAGATTTTGTCCAAGTCCAAAAACTCGAAAATGAATTAAAAGATATTGAAGCGGAGTTTGAGCTGCCACTTGACACATTTGATTTGAAGTCTGAAATAAAAATTCAGAGGGAAATCGAATCTGGGGACGAAGTACGCCACCGCAAACTGGATACGCGCGGCGTTGTAACAACCATTGAAGGGGATGAAGCTGAAATCCAGGTGGGTTCCCTTAGAGTGCGGGCACGCCTGGCTGATCTTGAATTGCTCAATGTAGAAGAGGAACCTGAATTAACTGCCAGTGGGTTTGATTCGAGATCTGCGAATAACCGTGTGGTGGTAGAATCCCAGCCCTCTTCACCGGGAATTGAACTCAACCTGCGCGGCCAGAGGGCTGATGATGCAATTGCCAATCTGGAGCGCTACCTGGATTCTGCCTATCTGGCAGGGCTGCCTTTTGTAAGGATTATACATGGCAAGGGAACTGGAAAATTACGTCAGGCAGTCCGTGATTACTTGCGCCATAATCCGAATATTAAATCTTTTCAGGGTGGGGAACAGAATGAAGGCGGCGAGGGAGTTACAGTTGCAAAGCTGGATATTTGATTACTGCAAGTAATCGAGTGGATTGAGTTTTGCACCACCGTAAACAAGTTCGAAGTGCAGGTGAGGGCCGCTGGAATTCCCGGTAGAACCCAGGCTGCCAATCGTACCGCCCTGATAAACACTCATCCCGCAGGAAACACCGACTGAGAGCAGGTGTGCATAGGCTGACTGCCAGCCGTTTCCGTGGTCGATTACGATTAAGTTGCCGTAGCCGTAATCACTCCAACCTGCGTAAACCACGACTCCACTATCAGTTGCGAATATTGGGCTGCCTTCACCGCCGCCGAGGTCGACTGCAGGGTGTAAATTAGAAAAATTGTAACCAATTACACTTCGTTCGATCGTCGGCCATACGTATGTGCCTGTGCCGAATGCGCCTTCATATACCTCGCCGCAGTGTCCAGCACCGTAATACTTAGCTGAAGCCGGGTCGCTGCGAGTGATGGCTGGCGGTCCCCAATCTTTGATTGGACGTGTTCCATCGGGGATAACCATCCAGGTGCCGGGTTCGATTTCCCCATTTCCTTCCTGCATTTCAACCAGGTCGAAATTATTGCCCGTAAAATTGACTATATCGTCAGGATTTGCATTAAATTGTCCTGCGATCGCGGGGAGGCTATCGCCTTCCTTCCACTGGTAATATATCCCGTTGATAGGAAGAATATTGAGCACCTGGTTGGGGGATAAAAGGTGGGGGTTATCTTCCAGGACTTCAAAATTTCCCCACAATAATGTCTCCGGTTTAACCCGGAATGCATCTGCAATACTGAATAAGGTATCGCCTTTCTGGACAGTATAAGTTATTACATCAACGCGCGGCCGGCTTGGGATAATGGTTTTAATGTCTGCTTTTCGCGGTATCCCAACGCTGAAACCTCCGTTTGTTACATCAAAGGATGCTAGCTGGAGTGGAGATTGGTTGCTGTCTTCAGTTGTAGAAAATTCTTCAATCTGAACAGCGGTCGGTTGAGGTTCGGGTATGCTGGTCGGAATGATCTCCTCCTTTGAAAAAACTGTCTGGTAAACCAGGACCGCAACCAGCATCACCAACCCTGCTGCAAGCATATTAAAACCAATTTGCTGCAGTAATCGCCCGCTAAGTTTCGTATTTGAACCTGAAGAATCCGTGATTACCGGCTGGATATCCGGCGCTCCGGTTTCTTCAGTTTCCTTACTCTCAATTCCCATATTTTTCAGTTAGTAAGCCTGAGATTTTGCGTTGGAATTATACACCTGCAGTTCCGCATTATGAATACCAGGAGTTTATTCTTATAAAATTTTTGGCAAATCTTAATACAACAACAATGTTAATTTAATAGATAACTCGCCCAAAAGCTGATTTATGAGTTTTTTAGGTTTGTAATATATCTGGTGCTAAAATTGTGACAAATGTTCATCCTTCGAAAAGTTGGATACCCACCGCAGAGAAACTGGCTATTTTTGCTCCAGGTAATTCTGATTTGTTCTTTAATTTCATCAGCTTGTGATTTTGTTCCAAATCAACTAAATACCAGATCCACGTTAGAAACACCAGCAGCCAGTTCAACCCCAACCGTCACGAATACTCCCACTCGAACAACCACTCCCACTTCGACCAGCACACTCACTCCCACACTAACGCCAACATTCACAAGTACACCAACCGCGCTGCTGCTTGTCCTTGATTCAACACCGCTACCAGAGCGGTTGTCACAGATTACTCCAATGAATGCACAGGCGGTTTCCGGTCTGGTGGAGTGGCGAGTCCCGGCAGTGACTGACATGTCCTTTTCTCCGGATGGATCGATTCTCGCAGTGACGGATGGCGCCAAAATTTATTTATTTGATGTATTTAATCGCGAGATTGTCAGGACACTGCATCCTGAATATTCCGGAATAGTCGATATTGAATTCAGCCCCGAAGGAGATTGGCTTGTCTCGGGCAGCCGCCAGGGTTCAGAGGAAAGCGGTTACCAGAGCAGGTTAGAACTCTGGTATGGTAGAGATTACAAGCCATTGGGATTACTGTACGGGAATGCGAACAGTTTGAGCAGCATGGCTTTTTCGCCGACAGGGGAGCGCCTTTTTACCGCTTACAGCAGCCCAGTTTACCAAGAGAATTATATTGATTTCTGGGATGTCAGCAGCTGGATTCAAACTGGACTGCTGCAAACCGGGACTGTATTACAAATTGGCATTTCAGGTGATGGAACGCTTCTGGCTTCAACTCCAGGCAGGTATTCAATCCGGGTCTGGAGCCTGGAAGACAGCATCTGGCTGCCCACTATCCATACTTCTTTTACAGGAGCAGTTAACAAAGCCGCTTTTTCGCCCACCGAATTAAAACTTGCCAGCGGTCATTATGATGGGATAATTGCGATCTGGGATATGCAGACTGGAGAATTGCTTCATGAAATGGGAACAGATGGGGTAATTGAAAGCCTGGCTTTCAGCCAGGACGGAAGGCTGCTGGCTTCAGGGAACAGTTTCGAGAATGGTGAAATTTCTTTATGGGATGCACAAACTGGCAGCTTGCTGCGTGAACTTGAGGGGCACAAGAGCGGAGTTAGCAATCTTGCATTTTCCCCTGATGGAAGTCTATTAATTTCTGGTTCTTATGATGGCACGCTGCGTTCATGGGGAATCCGACCTTGAGAGAATTGTTTGCGATCCTCTCCATTGCCATCATCTCCACTTTTACCGCAATTACTCCGACAACCAATACCGAATATTTTTTAAACCTTGTTGATACTATCCAATATCAACCCTGGGAACTGGTTATGGATGTAACCTGGTCTCCGGATGGAGAATCGTTGGCTGTATCAAGCGGAAATTTTATCAGGTTGTATTCAATGCCAGATCTAGAATTGGTGAGTGATTTTGAAATTGGCGCACTCACACATACACTGGCTTTTGATCCAAAGGGTGAATTTCTGGCTGCTGGCAGCAGGGATGGTTATCTCAGGATATGGAGGGTTTCAGATTTATCCCAGGGAGACGCTGGGGCATCTCAACCGATTCTTAAGATTGAAGCGCACAGGCGGGGAGTCAACAAGGTGCTTTTTAACGAGCGAGGGAATTTGTTCGCGTCTGGAGGTAATGACGCGGTCGCACGTTTGTGGGATTACCGCGTTGGGAAATTAACCAGAACGATGATTGGCGGAACCCTGACTGTACCGGCGATTGCATTTCGACCTGGAGAAGAAATCCTGGCGGTTTCGAATGGAAACATTATACGGTTGAGGGATATCAGTAATGAAGGGATTGTCGGCACTTTTCGATCCGAAAACCCGATATACTGCATCCAATTCAATACAGATGGCAATTTGCTGGCTGCCGGCGATCTGGAAAACCAGATTTTGCTGTGGGATCCTGATGAAGCGTTTCGAACAGGTATAGAAGATTATCCGGAACCTGCAGTTTTAGCAGGTCATGATGGAAGGAATAACAGCTTTGAATCAATTATCTGGGATATCGATTTCTCCCCGTCTGGCAAGCTGCTTGTATCTGGTGGTGGTGATGGAATGATATTTTTATGGGATCCCGAAAAAAGACAGGTGCTCTACTCAATGCAGGCTCATAAGAATGGGGTAACAAGTTTAGATTTTGACCCCAGCGGTTTTTTTCTGGTTTCGGGCGGATTGGATGCAAGCATTAAATTTTGGAAGCTTGAAAATTAGATGCCCTCTCACCTGTTAATTTTAACCTGGTAATCACTCTGTGAGTTTGTGAAGCGCCAGTAGGGCATCCTCAGCCTCACTGTCATCCACTACCAGGCTGATTGACACTTCCGAAGAGCCCTGGGCAATTGCGATTACATTTACATTCTGGTCGCCTAAAGCGCTGAAAACGCGACCCGCGATACCGGGGGTATGGCGCATCCCGGCTCCAACTACAGTAACAATCGCCACCGGCGAAGTCGCCCAAATCTTATCAATATCACGCCGCTGCAGTTCATCCGAAAACGTCTCCTTAAGCGATTCCAGGACTCTGGGTGTATATTCTGCATTTGTTGTGAAACATATAGATTGTTCGGATGAAGCTTGTGAGATTAAAGTAACGCTTGTGCCTGTGGAGGCGACAGCACCAAATGTCCGGGCAGCAACTCCGGGGATCCCAAGCATACCCCGCCCTTCTAAAGTTATCATCTGCTGGTTGCGGATTATTGTGACAGCTTTTATTTTGCCATTATCCCTGTTGTTTCCATTTTCCACAATCATCGTGCCGGGAGCGTGTGGGTTAAACGTGTTGCATATCCGCAGTCCGATTCCGGCTTCAATTACCGGACGGATTGTCTTTGGATGGAGCACCTTGGCTCCGAAGTAAGCAAGTTCAGCTATCTCCCGGTATGATAGTTCTTCGATTGTCCTTGCGTTTGGAACCACTCTCGGGTCGGCAGTCATTACACCGTCCACATCTGTCCATATCCATACTTCTTTTGCCCCTAGAGCTGCCCCAATCAGGGCAGCTGAGTAATCGCTGCCACCGCGCCCAAGGGTGGTTGTAATTCCATCCTGTGTCGCGCCGATAAAACCTGTTACAACCGGAATAACACCTGAATTGAGCAATGGGTTGAGATTCTCACCAGCCGCTCTCTCTGTCATTTCCATGTTCGGGTGTGCGTTTTGAAATTGCCCATCGGTGATAATAACTTTTTCACCATCGACAAATTCTGACCGAATTCCATTAGATTGGAATGCAGCAGCAATAATGCGGACACTGAAACGCTCTCCTAGGGAGACAATCGCATCCAATGCGCGTGGAGTGGATTCACCAAGAATTCGAATGGCATTTGTCAGGTTTATAAATTTGTCAATCAAATCATCGATATCGATTTGGGTCTTCGTCTGCAGCGATTTTTTCCTAATAACAGCCTGTATCATATCGGTATGGCGAGCTCGAAGTTCCTGCGATGTTTTATTGATCACGCCGCTTTGTCCCTTAGAGGCTTTTTCCGCGCAGTCGATAAGCAGATTGGTTACTCCGGAAAGGGCGGAAAGCACGATTACAATCCGTGACCAATCTTTTTGTACATCCTTTATTATCTCTTTAACATTATTGACGGCCGATATTGTTCCAACAGAGGTGCCCCCAAATTTCATTACCAATATTCCATCAGGCATAAAAAATCTCCGGTTTATTATCTTGTTGTTCCAGATACTGGAAATGGAAATGATTATACTTGAGTATTCTTTCCCCCGATTTTTTATTCAATTATTCCTCAATTACTACAACCACTCCATCCTCTGCCCAATTGTATAGCCATTTGGAAGTGTCCAGATCAAGGATGATGCATCCATATGAAGCCGGACGCCCGAGAATATTCTCCCAGAGCCGGGTCCCATTGGACAGGGTTGGCAGTCCGTGGATGCCATTCATAAATCCTGGCCAAGCTTCATAAACACCCAGGAAATTCGGCATATACAGATCCCAGACAGATGCATATGCATTCTTTTTATGGGTTTGCACCTGAAAAACTCCAGGTTGTGTCGGCGATTTATCGATTCCGGTGCTAATTAAGGGGTTTCTTATCAGCTCGCCATTCTCATAGACCCACATTTTTTGCTTACTGATGCTGATTTTTATCCGTTTATTTGGGATGACTGGCAGTGGAAGTAGTTCATCTTTTGCTGGAATAGTTAACTCTGTCCCTGCAATCACATTATCCGGATCTAGTCCGGGATTGGCCTCAATAATCTTCCAGAACGGCATTTTCAGATTCCAGCCAATTTTTAATAATGTATCCCCCTTTTTTACTTGATAAGTAGTAGGTAGGTATTTGATTTCAGCTTGAACAACAGCGTTTTTTTTCACGGCTTGAATCAATTGGCTGCTTATTTCTGAGCCGTTCAGATAGCGTTCCGGGCTTATCTCATCATTAATTTTTTGGATGTACTCCTCAGCTTGAATTTCATCAAGGGTTACAACAGGACCGTTTTCACCCTGTTCAATGACTATCCACCGGCTGATCTCCTCCGGGGAAGGATGCCATTCAATCTTTTTATCCATAATGGGGTCATAAGCTTCAATAGCGACAGAGGATTCAATCAATTTTTTAAACTGGTTTTTTGCCTCTGATACATCATTGACGGGTGGCGAAACTGGTTTAAGGTAAATTTTAGCGGAGCCGTTAATCATTGTTTCAAACGGTTTTGCTTCAATTGCATTCACTGTATCTTCAATATTTATTGTGAACCCCAGTTCTCCCGGAACTTCGACAATCTCAGTTCCATTAATTTTCAAGGTTGCGTTTTCTGGTTCCTGGCTCATTTTTGGGATAAGTGTTTCTATTCCAGACCGGGCTGCATCAGGATCGTATACAACAACTGGCAGGATAATTATGCCTTTACTGTAACTTGAGAAAAGCTGCGAAAGATTCGAAAGGAACTCTTTAGATCGTCCGATTTTATGAGCATTACGAGCGGTGACAAGCGGGTCAACACTCAACCCAATTGTTTCTGGCGATATAAAAAACTCGTTTATCTCATCACTGACGGATATTTTGTTTTCCAAATTCCAGGTTTTATGCAGCAGAATCGCCGCATCAGTTGCGCTCATTCCGCCAATATCCAGGTTCAAAACTTTTACCCCTAGCGCTATCCGATCAGAGTTCAGGTAATATTTGTATATTCCATAACCTATCCCAGAAATCAGGAGCACAACTACAAGCAATCCTGCGAATACCGTTGCGGACAAGACAATCAGGGGATGGGTGGGAGGTTTTGGCTTGCTTGCCATCGACTTATTGCTGTATTTTTCTGGATAATAAGCCTGGTTATCTATTGTTTTTGATTTGTTTTGTACGGAAAAGTAAGCCATAACTTATGGACGAAATCCTCAGGATTAAAGTTCCATTACATATTATTAGGGTTAAATCAATCTTATGTTGCAAGTAGCGTGCAAATAGAGACCTGATTTCGGGGGATAATAGAGAATATTTTGTTGTTTTTATATTGTATTGACTGTGTCAAATTAGAGAACAACCACATTGAGAGCCAGAATTTTCGGTAAATAATCAGCTAATAATTCCCACGAATCACCGGAATCCCGGCTGAAAAAGATTTGTCCGGTAGATGTGCCAACATATACCCCGACTTTATCCAGATTGTCCATAGTCATTGCCTGGCGCAGGACGACAAGATAAGCACGCTCTGGTAAACCGTTGGTTAGTTTTTCCCATGATTCACCACCGTTCCTTGTTCTCCAGACGGCAAACTGGCTGTCTATACTCAAACGATACTCATCGCTTTCCTCAAGAACGACGTATACTGTATCTGGTTCATGAGGATGGACAGCTATAGGGAATCCAAACCGGCTTGGCAACCTGCCATCGCCGATATCATTCCATTCGTCACCAAAATTATCGCTGCGATAAATGCCACAATGGTTTTGCTGGTAAAGTCTTTCAGGATGGTCGGTGTGGAATGCAACGCTATGAACACATTGTCCAAATTCCGGGTATCGATCTGGGTGATAGTCAGCCCTGACATTTTTATTGCGCGGATTCCAAGTAATTCCACCATCGTCAGTCCGGTAACAGCCTCCGGCTGAAATTGCAACCATCATATGTTTGGGATTTTGCGGATTTTGTAAGATTGTGTGCAAACTTAAACCACCTGCGCCTGGAAACCATTTTGCTCGATGGGGGTGATTGTAGATAGCATCATTTAAATTCCAGGTGTCTCCACGGTCGCTGGATTTAAATAAGGCGGCAGGTTCAACACCTGCATAAAGAACCTCCGGTTCGTCCGTTGTTCCAGGTTGGATTTTCCAGACTTTTATCACTTCCTCTGGTTTTATTTTTATCTCTCGAATCTGTTTAACTTCATCCGGGGTCCCTAGAGGCCTGCCTGATTTTGATGCATACGTAAATTGTGGGGATTGTGCAGCCTGCACCCATGAATTTCCAAGATCATCAGAATAATGGGTGCTTGAACCATAAACATCATGAACTACTGCGGCATGCAACCTTCGATCGCGTGGATCAAATGCAATGTTCATCACATTCCATGACTTAAAAAATAATTCGCTTATGATCCATTTCTTACGAGTGTAATCGGAACTAAAGATAAACCCACCTTTACGTGTACTTACAAACAATGCAACAGTATTGGATTTTTGGGATAGAATTTTACTGTCCATTTAATTATTCCTTTTATGCATTTAATATGCCAATGGAGATTTGAATTGTCTAATTATAAAGCATGAACCGTAAAATAAATTTCCCCTGCATATTGAACTGGGTTTAATATACATGACCTATGACATAGAGGTATAATCGGAAATCGCAATATAACAGACGAAAACTTCTTATATTTACCAATATTATCAAAAGACCAATGGTTGAAAAAAGAATACGTGTATTAATTGCAAAACCTGGATTAGATGGGCATGATCGGGGAGCGAAAGTGGTTGCGCGAGCGCTAAGAGATGCGGGAATGGAAGTTATTTATACTGGGTTACGCCAGACACCTGAGATGATCGCAGAAAGCGCATTGCAGGAGGACGTTGATGCAATTGGTTTATCTATTCTTTCTGGCGCACATATGACCCTAATCCCGGAGATAATCAATCGTATTCAGGAAAACGGACAAGAAAATATTAAGATTTTCGTCGGCGGTATTATCCCAGATGAAGATATCCCTTATTTAGAATCGATTGGGGTAACCGGTGTTTACGGACCTGGAACAAGTACCCGGGATATAATTGCGGATATCCGCTCTGAAGTATTGCCTGAAGAATTCACTAAAGAATAGATGACAAATATCCAATCTATTTTAGATGGAAACCGGCGTGTAATCGCGCGTTTGCTTACAGAAGTCGAGAACAATACAAGGTCTGGTCAGGAAGCATTAGACCTGCTCTACCCGCATACCGGGGATGCCCATCTGGTTGGCGTCACAGGTGCACCAGGGACCGGGAAATCATCTCTTGTTACCCAAATAATTCTCCAAATACGACAAAACAACAGGAAATTGATTTCTGAAGAGGGTTCAATTTTGCCCCGAATAGCTGTTGTTGCTGTTGATCCATCCAGCCCATTTACAGGTGGTGCTATTCTGGGAGATAGAATCCGAATGACAGAACTTGCTGGGGATAAGGGTGTCTTTATCAGATCAATGGCAACCCGCGGTTCACTGGGAGGACTTGCAAGTGCGACTGCCGGCGCAGCGATTGTACTTGACGCAGCTGGTTATGATATTGTAATTATTGAGACTGTTGGCGCGGGTCAGGCTGAAGTAGATATTGCAAAATTGGCTCATACAACTATAGTGGTCGAGTCGCCAGGGTTGGGAGATGATATTCAAGCGATAAAAGCAGGTATCCTGGAAATCGCTGATATACTGGTTATCAATAAAGCAGACTTACCAGGGGTTGAGATCACCGAGAGGGCGTTAAAAGGTATGCTGCAGCTTGCGTATCCGGGTGGGAGTAACGTTGTTTCACATCACGGACAATTAATGTATTTACATAATGAGATGGTTAATTCGGACAAAAAGGATATCTCTGAGCCAGAAGAAGAGCCTGAAATTGAACTCGAAATTGGATGGATTCCACCAGTCCTGAGGACTATCGCAACGAGTGGAGATGGGGTTCCAGACCTGGTGGATCTAATAAATGAGCATCGGGTTTATCTTCAAAAATCTGGAAAATGGACTCAACGCGACCGGTTGCGGATCGAATCAGATGTTGTGACATTATTGAAGAATACGTTGGTTTCCAACTGGAAAGAGAGCGTGAATGAAAGGGATTATAATGAAATTCTGGAGATAGTATATAAAAGGGAACTGTCTCCTTCCAAGGCGGTGGATATTTTAATAGAAAAATCTTTGAATAATCAACAAAAAATTTAGTTGATCCAGAAAATATAGATTGGTGATGGCGCAAAAGATTGGATATTTGAAGGAATTATGATTAACTTGATAAGTGAGTATAATGGATTCAGGGAAATTTGTTTATTGAGGATGGGAATAATCAATGCCAAATCATCATACAGCCCGAGATTGCAGCATGTATGGAGATATTAAATTATTTACTGGGAGTGCTTCGCCCGAATTAGCAAGCAAGATCGCGGATTATCTGGGACTGCCATTGAGCGGGGTTGATTTAATTCAATTTCATAATGAAAACATCTTTGTCAGATTAAAAAAAAGCGTACGCGGTCAGGATGTTTATGTTATCCAAACCAGCGCACCTCCCATACACCGAAACTTGATGGAATTGTTGATCCTTTTGCAGACTCTGCGCCTGGATTCAGCCGGGAGGATAACGGCTGTAATGCCTTACATGGCTTACTCTCGATCTGACAAGAAGGACCTACCACGAGTTCCGATCACAGCCAGGTTAGTTGCGGATATGATCGAAGTAGCTGGAGCGGACCGATATATGACTCTCGATTTACATGCAGGTCAAATTCAAGGGTTTTTTTCTATACCAGGCGATGTTTTAACTGCATTTCACTTAATAACAGACCACGTTCTTAAATTGATGCCGCAATTAAAAGACCCGGTAGTTGTAGCAGCAGACCTTGGATTTGCAAAGAAAGGTCGCAATTTTGCCGCCAAAATTAAAGCTCCAATTGCTTTTGTTGAAAAACGCCGGGATACGAATGAATCCAAAGCAAAAGGACTGTCACTAATTGGATCGGTTGAAAACAGGGATGTAATAATAGTAGATGATGAATTGGATACCGCAGGTTCAATGACTGAGGCGGTAAAGCTGGTTAAAGATAACGGTGCCCGGGATGTAAGCATTGTTTTTGTCCATCCGGTATTATCAAGACCAGCAATTAAGCGTCTCGAAGATTTACCAGTTAAGGAAATCATAACCACAGACACGATTCCAATACCATATTCGTATCGCGATTTACTGATGGAAAAACTAACAGTGCTATCAATTGCCCCACTGCTTGGAGAAGTCATTTTACGAGCGCATGAAGGACGCAGTGTGGGAGAAATGTTCCATGAATAATCATGCCCGAATTGCCTGAAGTGGAGACAATCCGTTTGCTGTTGCGTAATGGTGGGCCAGAAAGCCCATCATTATTAAATTACGAGATTACAGGAGCGGATTTATATTGGGATCGTACACTGGAAACACCAGCTCCAGATGAATTTAAAAAGAAGATCACATCTCAACGGATAGAGGAAATAGAGCGAAGGGGAAAGTTCCTGAATTTCTCTCTCTCTGATTTTCACTTCCTACTTCATTTGCGTATGAGTGGGGATGTACTCATCCAGCCAAAAACAGAACCTCCTGGTAAACACCATAGGTTGTCCCTCAATTTCAAAAATGGATTAAAGTTTTCTTTTATCGATCCGCGGAAATTTGGGCGGGCGTGGCTGGTAAAAGATCCAGATTTAATCTTGGGTAATCTGGGACCTGAACCATTATCGGTTGATTTTACCCCAACCTATCTACATAAAGCGCTGAGCAGTCATAAGCGTCAAATTAAACCTTTACTGATGGATCAAGCTTTCTTAGCAGGGCTGGGAAATATTTATACTGACGAAGCATTATTTCTAGCAAAAATCCACCCCTTAACTAAATCTGATCAAATTACTAATAACCAGAGTGAACGATTGTTTCAAAGCATCAGGTTTGTATTATCGGAAGGTATCAGGAAAAATGGTGCCAGCATTGATTGGGTTTACAGGGGAGGCGAATTTCAAAACTATTTTAGAATATACAGTCGAAAGGGGGAAAGGTGCATAGATTGCGGGGATTTGATTGAGCGAGTTATCGTTGGGCAAAGAAGCACATTTATCTGCCCAACTTGCCAGCCTGATCCTGTCGTTAATTAATTTGATTATCTTAAGGTGGGATTATTTCTTTTTCTTCCTTCTTCGTCTTCGACGTTTTGATGAAACAGAAATTTCTTCCTCCTGTGGCAGTTGATTATTTGTGTTCAATTGTGATGCACTTATTTCTGCAGGAGCAGAAATTGTTTCGGAGGGGGAATCCAATTCTTCGTCTACGCTAAATTCAGCATCATATATATCCTCAGATTGAGTGGAATCAGAAGCATCAGGAGATTTTTGTAATCTGGAGATGCTGCGCGGTCGATATGTGAACATCCTTGAAATGACACTCAAGCGCATATTATCCAGGAGGTCCTGAAATAATCCATATGCTTTATTCTTGTATTGCACAAGGGGGTCTCTCTGTGCGTATGCCTCCAACCCAATCGATACACGAAGCGCTTCCATTTGTGTCAGGTATTCCACCCACAGTTCCGAAATCGTTGTCAATAGCAGCTGGCGGTATATCTCCGTAAGAGACTTACGTCCAAATTCATCTATTATTTGTACACGGAATTCTTCTGGTAAATTTTTGATTGCTGTTGCTTGAAAAATCGGTTCATCTTCTCTTCCTGTGATTTCGATGATTGTATTCTTTAAATCATCCGGCAATTCTTCTATGGTTTTTGATTCCAGACCGCGATACTCGAATTGTCCCCATATTTTCCGCATGAAACCTTGAGTATTATTAAGGTGCTCAAGGACATCTTTGATTACCTGTTCCTTCTCACGATTAAGCAATAATTCTGCAGTGTAATAAAAGTAATTAAACCGGGTGGTGCGTTCCCAAACTCTTTTGTGGGTTTTTCGATCAAAAGATGCTTTTGCGCCTCTGGGTAAAGCTAGAAGAACCTGCAGTAAATCTTGACGGGTATAGTTTTCTTGAAATTTCGATAGGGCATTTTCTAAATCTTTAGCGACCTGTCCATTACCGCCAAGATATCTCTCTTTTCTGGCATTAAAAATCCTTTCAATTTCTGATAGCACCTGTTGATTTATAGTATCCCAATCATCGCTTGGAAGTTGGTCTGGTTTAATCGAAACAGGCTCATCAATTCTGCGTTCAATTGAACCGATCAATCTTCTCAATCCTTGATGAACAATCGTTGACTCAATCTGATCCTTGAGAGTGTCTTCGATCTGGAATGGGTCTTCTATCAGTATGCGCTGGTCTTTACCGCTCAAATTTAATTGGACACGCACCAGACTGGACAATTCCGAAAGCAACTCTCCAGGTGAAGATGCCTCTCCTTCTTCCCAATCCGCCTGACCTTCCAGGAATGTATCCAATAATTCATACCTTTCGTCAAGCGTGTTTTCAATATTAAGTTGAGTTTGCAGAAGAATTTGATCTACCGTTTGGATAAGATGTTCCATTTCCGAATCAATAGAATCTTCAACCAGGGACATAAAATAATTTCGTATATCTTCAGAGCTTGCATTTTCACTTAAAGAATCAAGTGTCTTGTCCGCCAGGAGTTTTAACGAATATGATGGGAACATCAGATTATCCAGCATGATTGGTGGTTGTATTTGATCAAGCCATGACAGCAGCTGCCAGGGTCCGCTCTCATTTTCTAATCCCTGCGAAACACGTTTCTTGACTTCAACAGCAAGCATTTCTGTCACATCTTCAGTAAGGTCACTCTTGGTAAAAATGCGATTGCGTTGAGAATAGATCCTGGCTCTCTGAGTATTCAGGACATCGTCATATTCCAACAGGTGTTTGCGGACATCAAAATTCGCACCCTCAACCCGGTTCTGTGATTGTTCTACCAACCGTCCAACTAGACCAACCTCAAGTGGAATTGCGTCATCAATTTTCATTCGCTGCATTAATGAATCTGCCTGTTGTCCACCAAAAAGGCGCATTAACTCATCTTCCATCGAAAGATAGAAACGTGAAGATCCTGGATCTCCCTGGCGAGCTGCTCGACCCCGGAGCTGGTTGTCAATCCTGCGCGCCTCATGTCTTTCGGAACCGATTACATGCAAACCGCCGAGGTCACGTACCTGATCCATCTCCTCCATATGCCTTAAAAAGAATTTGATTTCAGAGTCATAGATTCCATACTGGGATGGATCGAGTTGGAGAAGGGTAGCTTTCCGTTCAGCCATTGTCATATCAAAAGCATTATTAAAGTCTGCGCGTTTTAGCACCCGGTTCACTGAAGAGATCACCTCTTCAGCGATTTCCCCACCCAACTTAATATCCACACCACGACCTGCCATATTGGTTGCAATCGTTACCCCTCCAAACTCTCCTGCTCCGGCTATAATCTGGCTCTCTTCAGTGTGTTTGCGGGCGTTCAACACCTGGTGGGAAATCCCTCCCTTAATATTGTTTAAAAGGCGTTCCTTTTTATCAGGTGGAATTTCAAGTATTTCCATAAGCAGCTCGATGTTGGATTGATCCTCTGGATTGAAGGAAATATTGGATTCTCGAGCCAGTGTCCGCATTTGATTAATATCAAGCTCCTTCAACGGTAGATTGAGGAATTCCAACTCTGGCACAATCCGTCCATCTTGTTCCCGCTGGTGGTCCTTCATCCAGGACTCCCTCAGGATGATTACCTGGGCTAACCGGCGTAATTGTTCGGCTTTCAGCCTGTTGGATACTCGCTCTGAAAATTCAACTGAAGTAGTGCCTACCAATACCGGTCGTCCTAGAGAATTAAATTTCAGGATTTCGGTTGCAATGGCTCTAAGTTTAGCCTCTTCAGTGCGGTAAACTACATCTGGGTAATCTTTTCGCTTCCAAAAAATAGCTTTCCCCATTTCGTCTTCACGATTACTATAGTAGAAGTATTTATATCCTTGTTCATCGCGATCTTCAAGTTCTACAAGCTCACTGTCTGGTCGGGACGCCTGGAATTCCAGGTTTGTTGGGATAGCAATAACATCCAGTGAATAAATCTCATTGAATTCTTCTGCTTCTGTAACTGCTGTACCGGTCATCCCGGACAGCTTTTCATACATTCGGAAATAATTTTGGATGGTTATTGTGGCATAAGTAACCGATTCCGATTGGACCTTCACTCCCTCTTTCGCTTCCACTGCCTGGTGCAATCCATCTGACCATCTCCTACCCGGCATTAATCGACCCGTAAATTCGTCGACGATCACAACCTTTCCGCCCTGTACCAGATATTCTTTGTTTCGCTTGTATAGAAACTGGGCACGTAATGACTGTTCTAAATAACCCAGCAACCTGGCTTGTTCGGGTGTTATGTCTTCAGGACGGTCTGGATCACGGAGTGACACCCCAAGCAGTTCCTCAACATGGGTTTCGCCAATTTCAGTCAGGAAAACCGCACGATCTTTTTCGTTCACCTCATAATCTTCAGGATTAAGTTTCTTTACCACTTGTGAAGTATTGATGTACCATTCAGCTTCATCCTGGGCAGGTCCGGAGATGATAAGAGGGGTTCGAGCTTCATCAATCAAGACATTGTCAACTTCGTCAACAATTGCATAGTAAAACTCCCGTTGGACTCTGTCTTGAAGTCGCATAGTCATATTGTCTCGCAGGTAATCAAAGCCAAATTCGCTGTTTGTTCCATAGGTAATATCCGCTTCATAGGCAAGGCGACGCGAGACCATATCTAATTGATGCTGATCTTCGTGGGGAGATTCTCGCTCTAAATTGACCAGGAATGCTTTTCGACCGCTTTCAGTTCTGGCAGCCATTTGAAGTACGCCAACGCTTAATCCCAGCAAATTGTAAATAGGCGCCATCCAGCGGGCATCCCGGCGGGCTAGATAGTCGTTAACTGTGACAAGATGTACTCCCCTTCCCGTTAGCGCATTTAAATAAAGCGGCAAGGTGGCGACAAGAGTTTTGCCCTCGCCGGTCTTCATTTCCGCAATCTTGCCCTCATGCAGGGCAATCCCACCAACTAGTTGGATATCATAATGACGTAATCCGATTGTGCGTTTGCTGGCTTCCCGTACAGCGGCAAATGCCTCAATCAGCAAATCGTCCAGCGTTTGACCTTCATTCAACTGTGTTTTAAATTCTTCAGTTTTAGCCTTCAACGCATCATTGCTGAGTCCTTCGTACTCCAACTCTAAAGCATTGATTTGAGCAACGATATTTGAGTACTTTTCAATCTCTTTTTTATTAGGATCGCCACCTACTATGTGGACAAACTTTTTTAGCATTTATTACCTCATCCGGGCGATTATAGCATAGCGCTATTAGATATTTATTAGCATAAGTTCAGATGTTTTATAACGTTTGAAATCAAGGGATTATTCTATTTTTTAAATAAAGTATGTAAAGAAATATTTCTAATCTTAAATATTTACTTGCTGGAATGCGGTGGATGCTATAATTCAAACGGCTTTGAGGAAAGGGAATTCAAAGTTTAACAATACCTGATTGGTATAGTTTTTGCAATCAATATTACATCGCCAATATCATCAAGCCAGCAATCCAAAATTATTAATTTACAAATACGCTAATGTCGTTTGTCCATCTTCACGTTCATACTGAATACTCCTTGCTTGATGGTTTCAGTAACATCAGGAGGTTAGTCAAAAGAGCGAAGGAAATGGACATGCCAGCTCTCGCTATTACCGATCACGGATCAATGTATGGTGTGGTTGAATTTTATAACGCCGCCATTGATAATGGAATTAAACCGATTATCGGAATTGAAGCATATCTGGCAGCCAGGGGTATGAAATCAAAGAACCCACAATATGATAAAAAGTCCAGTCACATCTTATTGTTAGCGGAAAATCAGCAGGGATATCAAAATCTACTGAAGCTGGCGAGCGCTGCTCAAATAGAAGGATTTTATTATTACCCGAGAATAGACCATGAAATTTTAGCGCAGCATTCAGAAGGGATTATTTGTACAACCGGTTGCATGTCGGCAGAAGTACCGAGGATGATTAGAGAAGGAAGACTTACCGAAGCTCAAAAGCGGCTGGATTGGTATTTTGAGGTATTCGGTTACGAGAATTTTTTCTTCGAACTGCAAGATCACAATATCAAAGAACTGGAAAAAATTAATCAAACACTGCTTGCATACAGGAAGAGATATGGCGCGAATTGCATCGCCACAAATGATGTGCACTACATCAATCCTGAAGACGCGCCACTCCAGGATCTATTGTTAGCCATACAAACTGGCTGCTTATTAACTGATCCAAACAGAATGCGAATGTCCGATGCATCTTTTTACCTGCGAAGCCATGAAGAAATGGCGCGTATTTTTTCTGAAATACCAGAGGCGGTAAATAATACACTTCAAATTGCTGAACGTTGCAGTGTGGATTTGAGTTTTAAAGGATATCACCTGCCAGAATTCGAAGTACCTGAAGGTTACGATGCCAGGAGTTATTTACGGATGTTGTGTGAGGAAGGTTTGAAGAGGAGGTATGACTCGCGCGCAAACAATCAAGAAGTAATTGAGCGTTTGAATTATGAATTGGATATTATCCACAGGATGGGTTTTGACACCTATTTTTTGATTGTTTGGGATTTATGCAGGTATGCCCGGTCTCAAAGGATCTGGTATAACGCAAGGGGATCGGCTGCTGGATCAATTGTTGCGTACACACTTGATATCACGTTGGTCGATCCGATTGACCATGGATTAATTTTTGAAAGATTTCTCAATCCCGGACGGATCTCGATGCCAGATATTGATCTGGATTTTCGCGATGACCGCCGGGCTGAAATGATGGAATACACTGCCCAAAAATATGGGGATGATAAAGTCGCGCAGATTATCACATTTGGGACTCTTGGCGCTCGTGCAGCAATTCGTGATGTGGGTCGCGTTAAGGATATCCCTTTAAATGAGGTTGATAAAGTTGCCAGGTTAATTCCAAATGTTCCCGGGAAACCTGTTTCAATTGGTGAGGCTGTCAATAGTGTCAGGGAGTTAAGGGAACTCTACAATTCCACTCCATTTATTCAAGAGCTGGTTGATACCGCTAAGCAGATGGAGGGAGTTGTTAGGAGTGCGGGAACGCACGCAGCTGGAGTTATTATTACGGATAAACCGATCGTCGAATACATTCCATTACACCGGCCAACTGGAAGCACCGGGGCAGAGAGTCCAATCAAGTCGATTACCCAGTTTGACATGAATATTGTTGATTCACTTGGTTTGCTCAAAGTGGACTTCCTTGGATTATCGACGCTGACAATTATGGCTCGCGCTTGTGAATTGATAGAAAAACGGCATGGAATCCACCTGAATCTTGGGAATATTCCAACCGATGATCCTGAAACATATGAGTTATTGGGTAGGGGTGAAACAGCGGGTGTGTTTCAGGTAGAAGGTTCCGGAATGCGACGCTGGTTGATGGAAATGAAACCAAAAGAACTGGCAAATGTGATAGCAATGGTCGCACTTTTCCGACCAGGTCCGATGGATTTTATCCCTGATTACATCCAGCGAATGCATGGAAAAAAGAAGGTCGAGTATAAGCATCCAAGCCTGGAACCAATTTTTAAGGAGACATTTGGTTTTCCGGTTTATCAGGAACAATTGATGTTTGCTGCAATGCAGCTTGCTGGATATTCTGCACCGGAGGCGGATGATTTACGCAAAGCAATCGCGAAAAAAGTAAAAGGCAAGCTGGAAAAACACAGGGAAAAATTTATTGCTGGTTCGGTTTCAAATAATATTCCCAGCCATACTGCAGCAGCGATATTTGAAGATTGGAAGGAGTTTGCCAGATATGGCTTTAATAAGAGTCACGCAGTTGATTATGGCGTCATCGCAGTCCAAACGGCTTATTTGAAAACCCACTATCCTGTTGAATACATGACCGCACTCCTTTCGGTTTATAAAAATGACACAGCCAAGATTGCACTTTACGTCGCTGATTGCCGCAGAATAGGAATTCCTGTTGGGCCTCCTGATATCAATGCAAGCGGTTGGGATTTTGGAATCGAAGATTTGGATGACGGAAAATCAGTAATCCGGTTTGGCCTCGGAGCTGTAAAAAATGTCGGTCAGGGACCGGTAAATACAATATTGGATGCAAGAGCATCTGGTCCATTTAGCGGTTTGATGGATTTTGCTAAAAGAACTGACTTGCGAATTGTTGGGAAAAGAGCGCTTGAGAGTTTAATCAGGGTTGGGGCGCTAAGAAATTATGGCAGGCGAATCGCATTGCTCAATTCGCTGGATAAACTCATGGCGTTCAGCGCACTGCATTTTAAAGCGAAAGAAGCGGGGCAAATCAGTTTGTTTGGTTCTCATACAGGCGTTGAAGAATCAATTAATATTCCCTCAGTTTCATCTGACGTGAGCAGACGAGAGATATTGAATTGGGAGCGGGAGTTAATAGGGTTATATATTTCTGACCATCCTCTTAATCCAGTTATGGAAAATCTAACAGAATTTGTTACGCATTTTTCTGCTCAATTGGGTGAAACCCAACCAAATGAGAAAGTCCGTGTAGCTGGAATAATAAGCCATATACGACAGTACAAAACTCGAAATGGGCAGGAAATGGGTTTTGTGATGCTTGAAGATCTGCAGGGGACGATTGAGCTTGTTGTTTTTCCAAGGACATGGAAAAAAATTAACCATAAACTCGAAAGGGACCAGATAGTATTGGTAGACGGAAGGGTTGATGCTTCAAGTCTTGAGCCTAAAATTCTGGTATCACGGTTAAGAAGCAGTACAGAATTGGCTCCCCAAGAAGTAAGTGGAACTCAACCATATGAAATTTCGGATACACATCATTTTTATGGTGAGCCCCATGATGTAATGGACACTGCCCAGGACCAGATCAATAAATCTGAACCTATAGAAGAAATGGAAAATCTTCCAGCTGAGGAAGGAAATGGTTTAAGTCAACCAGATTTTCCTTTAAGCGAATATCCTCTTTTAGCTAGCGAATCTGGTGAAAATCAAGGTGGGTCCGAGTTCTCAAAGACAGATCTGACAGAATATGTTTACACCCAGGAAAGAAATAATGAGATAGGTGTAGATCCATTATCGATACCCAGGCGGGTGAATTCGGAAACGAAAAGTCCTGACCCAATTCCGCCTTTGCCTGGAGCTCTCGAAATTCCGTCATTCATATTGTCTCCAACACCCTCTGAAGAAATTGGGAATAAAGTAAAAATGATAACAATTATCGTCCGGTGCACTGGCGATAAAGCACGGGATGAATTGAAAATCAGGAGACTTTATGGAGTGCTAACCTCGTATCCGGGATATGACCGGTTCGCATTTCATGTTTTTGAAAATGGAAGAGGTTACTTGCTAGAGTTCCCAAATTGTACAGTTGGTATTTGTGATGATTTGAATAGGCGGATTTCTCAATTAGTGGGTGCTGATAGCATCCGCATTGATTCAATTGTATTCCAATAAGCTGTGGCTGATTCTAAACAGGCAATTGATCCATTTTCCTTAACCCTGTTCGTGGAGCGGGGTTTTTCTTTTTATAGAATCAAATTCAAATTAACTGTCACTGGTCATGATAAATAATGGATTCATACCGAAATGATGGTAAAAGGGGCGCAGGCGTTCTGTGTTGTAATACTTTTCAACATTGACGTGTTTCTTTGAGCTTGTGACCACATCGATCGGGACATTGTCATAGCGACCGTTTCGCAAACAGACAAGGCGTCCATGGATATCCTCCATTATCAGATCCAGAGCCAGGTTTCCATAAGCCATCGGAACAATAGAATCGATCGAATCCGGATCTCCACCGCGGGTCAGGTAACTTAATTTCTGTGTGATTGTATTAATTTGACGACCATTGTTGAATTTTGGAGAGAGTTTCTTCAATTCCTCGGAGATTAGATCACCAATTCCGCCTAATTTCTTGTGTCCAAAATTATCGAGGGTCGAATCCTTGAATACCATTTCACCATCTTTGAACATAGCTCCTTCCGAAGCAAGCAGCACAGAATACCGGCTGGGATTTTTTTGGCGGTCATAAACAAGAAGTTCAGTTAATTGTTCAATATCAAATTTATATTCGGGAATGACGCAGCGATTCGCTGCCCCAGCCATAGTGGGTAGCATCGCTGTGAAACCAGCGTATCTCCCAAATACCTCTAAGACCAGGAAACGTTCATGCGATCCGGCGGAAGTCCGTAAATTATTTGACAATTGAATTGTCCTTGTTACACAGGTGCTGAATCCGATGCAATAATCGGTGCCGGGCACATCGTTGTCCATTGTTTTTGGAATTGCTACTATTTTTCTTCCTTCCTGAAACAAGCGTACTGCGACACTGAGCGTATCATCACCTCCAATTGGGATAAGGTAATCTATATTCAGGAAATCAAGATTCTTGATCACGTCAGGGATCAGATCGTTTATTTCCTCTTTATATTCATCCTGTAAATATTCGGGAACAGCGCTCTTTGGGACTGACATGGGATTTGTTCTGGATGAATGCAGGAATGTACCACCGGTCCGCCCGGCTTTATTTACCACTTCTTCGGTTAAATGTTGGAAACAATTACTGTTGTCGGCGTCTTTATCCCTGACCAGGTCAACAAGACCTGCCCAACCTCTGCGAATGCCGATGACATCGTATCCTTCACGCAATGCCCGGATTGTCACAGCACGTATGGCTGGATTCAATCCCGGCACATCTCCGCCTCCAGTTAATATCCCGATTACGCCTTTATTTTTTTTCGTGGCTGCCATATGAATTACTCCAGTTTAGATGAAGATCTAAAAATTATATTCTTAATTGATTTATCCTAGTATTATATTGTTTTTTATCATTAATATCGATCGTATAGGAATTAGTTTAAAATCGTTCTTCGAGCTTAAAATATTCAAATACCAGGTGGTTCCCGATAAATTCCGAATACTTCTTTC
>JBJYWI010000034.1:0-1514 GCA_046259385.1 Anaerolineales bacterium | reverse complement strand
TGCCTCGAGCAAGGATGCGGCCTCCATACTTTTTCAGTATTTCGGTGTTTTTAGCGCGATATTCGGCTACCCAGTCCTTATTCGCAACGGTGACCAAGCCAAATGAAACGATTCCTGTTAATTGGATGGTGAAAACGGAAAGAACCAATCTGAATTGCTTGAGTTCACTGCTTCGGTCGCGTGTTGGTAATAGTGCAGAAGGAGTTGTTGATGAGATGTGTTCCGGAATTGCAGTATGAGAGCGACCCATATTCAACAGGAACAATGTGTGTAACTTATATACCAAAGCATCTCTGTCAATAGGGAGGCGATACGATTTTTTTAATCGGATTTCGTTAATGCAATATTTAATGGATATCTGACCATGAATAATGCATTATCCACCGAAAATGAAATAGTCACTTTATCCCTTATCCTACTAATTTTGCCGATTAAGACATAGTTTCCTTCCATCAAATATCAAGTATTTCGTAAATCTTCTCGGTGACTGGCTTCGAATTATCCACCCAGGTCTCACGACTACGCCGTACCAGACTTTGGTATGTCCCAGCCTGTTCCTCTTTGTAATTGTCTAAATCTGCCTGATCTCTGAAAAGCATTATCGCTCCATATTGAGACGGATCGCTTTGACCGCGGAAAAATTCAACACGACGCATACCACTTACGCTACGAAATTCAGATGCTGTAGTTTCCATCCACTTTTCAGCATCTTTCCCTTGGATAGCATGGTAAGTGACTACACGGATTATCATAGCAAACCTCTTTGTTATATGTTTCAAGATTGATGATGTGAAACTCGCTGTTCGGAAACCAGACCAGATAGAGGTTCGATTAGATTAGGCTACCATGACCAGATCAGGAGCGCCGGTGTCATGGAATGGGCAAGTAGCTTGGAAAATATTAAAATTATGAGCGGGTTTCGTTTTTCATTATAGATACAATTCATAGAAGATCATTCATTCATACCTATCCGTACACAATAGTATCGCAATGTCGCATTTCAAGTGGGTCCTTTAATTTTATTGGTTTGTTTATTTTCCCCCCAGTACAATAGTGGGTTTGTTTGCGAATACCAACAAACTGAATTTGCAAATACTTTATGGCTATCTCAACCATTTCCTATGTTTAGCTCGAATCAATTTTTCAATAAACAGATGCTCGGCCCCAGTCTATAACCCCAATTTTTTCCCAACCCGAAAATTCAGGCAACCCGTCATCTGACCCTAAAATCCCAAATTCCATTTCGCATTGTCCCTGAAAAAGGTTTTGCAGTTCCGGTCTCAATCCACCAGTCCGACCTCCACGCTGTTAAAATCGAGCCCGAATTGTTTCTTGAGATTCTCCTTCTGTAATTCCCTCTCATCAATCATATAGAACCTGACACTCGCATTCCAGCTTCCTTCCAAAATGCTCAAAAAGAATGTCCCTTATGGCTAAATCATCGTGTCTCTGCTAACGACACAGCCGCTCAAGATGATACAAATCCAATTTGTTGAATATGTTCGAAATAACGC
>JBJYWI010000033.1:0-11829 GCA_046259385.1 Anaerolineales bacterium | reverse complement strand
GCTCCTGTAAATGGTCTTGAGCTGAATCTAATAAGGAAGTGCCTTGGTTTGATCAATGCCCGTGACAGCGTAATTCTTAAATTTATATGGTCATGCAATAGGAAAACCTTTCACGCTCTATAGAAATCAAATGGGAGAATGCCTGAGCCCGCCAAGTGCAAGTATAATAAACCTTACCTGAGGAAAATACATGACTGAAAACAACGCAAACAACGAACAGGTAAGAAGGTGGATGGAAACGCTCCACAACAACGGCTACCGCCTGACTGCGCCCAGGAGGGCGGTTGTGAAGGTGCTTGCCGGCAGCCAGCGCGCCCTGAACGCAACCGAAATCTTCGACCAGGCTCGCAAAAAATACCCCTCCCTCGGGTTGGTCAGTGTTTACCGCGCCCTGGATAAACTGGAAGAGCTCACTCTAATCCAGCGTGTCCATCACCCGGACGGATGCCACGCCTATATCGCCGGTTTTACCGGTCACCAGCATCTATTAATCTGCCAATCCTGCAACCGCACTGATTTTTTTGAGGGCGACAACCTGGACCAGCTGATAACCCGCGTCTCAGAAGAAAGCGGGTATGCGATCAACGACCACTGGCTTCAGCTGTTTGGAACCTGTCCCGATTGCTTGCAGGAGTCAAACTGAATTAAACGAATTCACCATAGAGCAAGAGCGAATATTTGCTGTTAAACCTAAAAGCACAATAGGGGTTTTATTGACTCACCGAGTTTGAAGCCTTATAATAAATGCGTGTAATTGAAAATAATTTTCAATAAGGGCGAGAAATGCCCATCCCGTTCCCTGAAACCCGATCTACGATAGATTTGCCTGCCTGCAGGGATGAAAAACCGTATGACAGTATTTGAGGAATTTCAAAAAACCAGCCATCATTTCAGCAAACAGCGCCCCGCGCACGATTCGTCCGTCCCAATCCTCAGCGTTGAAAATCTATCCCTGAAGTATCCCAGCGGATATGCAATCGAAAACATCTCCTTCGAAGTTAAGAAGGGGGAGAGGTTGGCTGTTGTGGGTCCCAACGGCGCCGGGAAAAGCACCCTGTTTAAAATCATTGCGGGTGTTCTCAATCAAACAAGCGGGGATGTGAACATTTACGGGCAATCTCCTGGCGGGCATATATGCATCGCCTACGTAGCGCAGCGCAACCAGGTCGATTGGAACTTTCCGGTCACAATTGGGGATGTCGTCATGATGGGCCGCATCGGACAGCTGGGGTTGTTCCGCAACCCGGGAACTCAAGACAAAAAAGCCGTCAGAGAGGCGCTGAAGGTGGTCGGTCTGGAAAACCTGGCAGACCGGCAGATCAACCAGCTCTCCGGTGGCCAGCAGCAGCGCATGTTCATCGCCCGGTCGCTCGCCCAGGAAGCCGAGTTGATGTTGATGGACGAGCCGACCAGTGGGTTGGATGCCGCATCACAGGAGGAGATTTTTATCATTCTCGACCGGCTGCGGGAACAGGGTGTGACTGTCCTGCTCGCGCTGCACGACCTTAAAATCGCAGCCCGGAGATTCGACCGGGTGATGCTGCTAAATAAACGCCTGCTGGCTCTGGGTTTCCCGGATGAGGTATTGATCCCTGATAATCTCGTAGCGGCTTACAGCGGGCACCTGCATCTCGTAGAGACTGAGGACGGTCTGCTAGCGGTTGGCGACAGCTGCTGCGATGATGAAATCCCGAGGCTGTGACTGATTTTCTGCTTACCCCCCTGCAGTATGCATTTATGACGCGCGGGCTGGCTGCCGCGGTGATGGTCGGAAGCGTATGCGCAGTGGTGGGATGTTATGTGGTTCTGCGGGGGATGGCATTTTTCGGTGACGCGCTGGCGCATGCGATCCTGCCCGGGATCGCGGTTGGGTACCTGATCGGAGGCGGGGCGCACCAGCCGCTGTTCTGGTGGGCACTCCTTGCGGCGGTTGCAAGCTCGCTGGGGATTGGCGCAATCAGCCGCCTGACCAAAATAAAAGAAGATACCGCCATCGGGATCGTTTTTGCGGGGGCGTTTGCCCTGGGCGTGGCGCTGATCTCATCTGTGCGCAGCTATTCGGTCGATCTGGCTCATTTCCTTTTCGGGGATGTGTTAGGGGTGCGCCAGGCAGATCTGCTGCTGATCGGGATCCTGGGGGGGATTATCCTGCTGGTAATTCTGGCATTCTACAAGGAATTTATGGTGCTGTCCTTCGACCCGGTCCTGGCTGCGACACTTAGGCTGCCGGTCAGGTTCCTGGAAGCCTTGATGCTGATCCTGATCGCGGTGACGATCGTGGTTTCTCTGCAGACAGTTGGTGTAGCATTAATGGTCGCAATGCTGGTCACCCCGGCAGCGACCGCGTTTCTGCTTACCCGGCGCCTGCCGGTGATGATGGCGCTGGGTGCTTTGATCGCTTCCATCTCCGGGGTTGTTGGCCTGTACCTGTCTTATTACCTGAGCATTGCCTCCGGGGCAGCGATTGTGCTGACCTGCACAGCGATTTTCGGGTTGGTCTGGATCGCCCAGACCCTGCACCAGAAGGTCATATCTCCCGTTCAGGCTTGAACAACCCTAATTAAATGTTCGGGTCCAGATTTCACCCTGCGTTTTCTCATCCGTGGCCGTCATCAGAAGCCGGGATTTCTACAACACGCTTAGATAAAAAATAGATAGCGCGGCACTTCTTGGCAGTAATCATCATATTCCGCTCCAAAAACCCGCCCCAGGTGCTCCTCCTCGGTGACCACCATCATGTGGGCTATAACGGTATAGAGCAGGATCCAGCCAAGGTTATACCACGACAGCCAGATCAAACAGGAACCAAGTACCAGCAAAAATCCACCTACAATCTGCGGGTTGCGTGAAATGCGGTACAGACCGGACTTGACCAGCTGGTCCACCTGTACGCCGAACGCGCGCCGCATTCCAAACCAAAACATCGTCCCGAACGCAATTACAAAACCGGCTGAAACTACCAGCATGCCGATGCCCCAGCGCGTTGATCCAATCGAGGCGCTAGAGGACGAGAACCAGCCCCAACCCGGTTCGCTGTACAGGAACGGAAAACAAAAAAACAGACACCACACCAGCAGCTCCAGCATGGAAAACAACAGGCCCAGGCGCCCCCTGCGCCTGTATTCCCTGAGCACAATGATCCGGAATACAATAAAACCGAGCCCCAGAATAAGAACAAATGCGAGTAAATAGCCAAGAAAAAACATCAGAATCTCCCGCACCTTTCCCAATCAAAGCCGAATCGAATTCAATCAATATTGTAAATCATTGTAGGAACCAGGAGATTGGTTTAAAACCGCATTTAATGCCACAGCGATCGAACCTGTTTTCGGAACATTGTCTTTAAGAATCAAAAGCAATCTCCTGCTGTAGGTTTATAGATTCCCATACTTTCTGATCGGATCCCCCCGTCGTTTGGTAACACCTATTCATGGATATACTGGCAGAAGCGAAACTCCAGACTTCGATACCAAAAATCCAGACCCTCTTCTCCCAATGACACACTTTGTCTTTGGATTCTCTCTTTTTATATTGACTTCCCGTTATTTAAAGATAATAATCCACAGTGAAGGGCAGGGTTTATCTTCTCATTCAATTCTTGTCGAACATTGATTCCGGCTTGAACAACGCATAAGGAGGTGAACAAATGAGAAGAGTATGGGCGGCGTTCATATTACTGGGAATCCTAACCGGGCTTATCTCCTCAAACGCACAGGCTGAAAAACCTCTCGGCAGCCAGATGACAATCGATGCAAGTGGCTATAATGAACTGGGGACAGCTGTGGCTTACTCCAGCCTGTACGACCAGTACCTGGTTGTGTATGCCAGGGAAATCGATATCAACCACAGCGACATTTACGGCCGTTTTGTGGACCCAAAAACGCAAACTGCCATTGGTGATCCCTTTGTAATAGCAAATGAAGCCGATGGTGGAATTAATGCTGACGAAAAATACCCGGATGTGGCTTATGATCCCTACAAAGACCGTTTTGTGGTTGTATACAGCCACTCAACTGCAGGTACAAGCTCAAATTCAATCATAAAAGCGCGGGTGGTATATGGAAGTTACCAGATTTCCGGTAGTCAGATACCAAGCGGCGCAAACTATGCGAGTATCCAAACGATTTCACGTAAATATTCAACTCCCGCAATTGCTTATAACGCTGATGAGCACCAGTTTATGACAGTTTACGCAGAAGATCTCGACACAATTACCGGCGCGATCTTCTTCGTGAACCCGGCTGGAAACAGTTTAACCTCTGATCCGGGCGCTGGTCCATTTGATATCTGGCAGGACGGCGAGATCCTTTACCACCATGACGTCGCCTGGGGCGGAAGCAGCAACAATAACTTCCTGGTCGTCTGGCAGAAACACGACGTCTCCACAGGCGACCGGAAAATATACGGCAGATACATGTACGATACAGACCAGGGATCGAGTGACCAGGGCGTCAATTCCAGCGTCTATGAAATTTCAGCGGTTACAACCCGCGGAAACGACCGCCACTATTTTCCAGCAGCTGCTTTTAATTTAAGGGATGACCGCTACGGAGTGGTTTACATGTCAGACAACGTAGCGTCAGGTGGGCCGCACTACCAGATAGACGGTGTGATGCTTGGTGGTTCTCCCGGCACCGGCAGCCCGATCGTATCCGGCTCGAGAACAGTCATCCAACCGCTTGATGAAATTCCCGGAGATTCGCATACATATCCGGATATCAGCTATTCCGGCGTGGACGGGATATTCCAGGTATCCTACGTCAGCGACCACAGCTTCTTTGACGAAGATTATTCAGATATATTCATGCGCTGGTACACTTATTCCGGCGCTTCTGGCGCTGCTTCCGGCCGCACCCTCGTCAGCCCGGGTGAGGCGGACAAACCCCGTTTTGATACTTCAATTGATGGAGCGGGTAATGGACACTGCCTGGTAGCCTGGGAGCAAGAGTTTTTAATATCTGATCACGATATTTATGCCAGCCTAATGGCACCGTACGAGGTATTCACACCGGTAGTTTTTAAATAATAGTTTCCCGGAGATAGGATAAGGCAGCGTGTCGGAACATACTTACCGGGGAACAGAAGCAATCTCCTGCTGCAGGTTTATAGATTTCCATAACTTCGGACCAGATCCCTTCGTAGTTTGATTTAATTATTAAATCGCACATCGGCTGTCACAATCTTAATTTCACTAAATTTCCCCTTCAACACCACTCCTCACAATCGAGGATCACCATTTCACAGCATCCGCAAAGCGAAGATAATCCCAAACGGGATTACACCAAGCGCGGCAAGAAGCAGGGTGCTGAGCTCTGAAACCAGGCTGCTGTCCGGAGCGGGGCAACCCACAAAACGGCTCAAAAACGCATCGAAGGTATTCCCCAACAGGTTACCTACCATGATCATGCGGATGTGGAATATTATTTCGGCTGCAGTTTGCTCTCCGTAATACGCAGTCAGTCTGTCGAGAACGGCAGGGTCAGGAGCGCCGCCGGTCTCGGCAAAATGCTGGGCGAAAAGCAAAGCGGTCCCCTGCTCCCGGGGGAATTTCTCAAAGTCGCCTCGCAGGATAACAGCGATCTCCTCTTCCGACACACCCGCCGCCAGTGCGGCTTTTGTATGCCCATAACGGCAGTAGCGGCATTCGTTAACCTGCGTCACCGCCAGCATGATCTTCTCAGCAAAAGCACGGTCAATCTTATCCGAACGTGCGACTGATTTAAAATCCGCGCTGCTGCGCAGGATATCGATTGCTGCAGATATCAGCTCTCCGGGAGTGTTATAAATCCGGCGGTTGTAGCCAATAGAATTCTTGCTCATATATTGCGTGATGATTTTACCTTTTAATTAAAGAATTGCCACCCTGAAAATCCTGCCAAAAATTTTTCCGGCGCATGGTCCTGACCAGAACCCCTTCAGCCATCACCCCGGTCTGATCCAGGCGTTCGCGAAGCGGGTCGAAGAGGGTTTGAAACTATAGCAGTCAGAGGAGCGTAAATCTGTTCACGTGGTTTTCAGCGCTCACAGCCTGCCCATTAGAATCTAAAAAATGGGTGACCCGTATCAGGATCAATTGTTCGAGACAGCTGATTTAACAGCAAAAAAAGCCCAATTAGAACCAGAGAGGTGGTCATGGTGTTTCCAATCTGTTGGTCGGGGTCCCGAACCGTGGTTTGGACCCCAGCTTCCCGAACATCTAGATAAACTTGCCAAAGAGGGTGTCCAGGAAATTCTGGTTGTACCAGTAGGATTTGTGTCCGACCATGTTGAAATATCGAACAATATTCCAACCTGCTCTTTGCTAAGGGTGATCCCAGGGATCTAATTTGTAGACTTTACACACAAACTCAATAAAAATGAATAAAATTATACAGAAAAACTGAAAGAATCCAAATACTTGATATCAGCTATTAATTAGAGGAGTGGGCAATGATCGAGCCGAAGGTACATATAACACAGCGTGTTTTAAGAGCGCCGCGCACCGCGGCGACAGCAGGGATCATCTTTGGTCTGCTGATGGGCGCCAGTCTGATTATGATGGAACAATCCGTCCCACCGGAAACGATGGACTCGACTGAATGGTTGGAACAAAGGTCCCACATAGTGAATATCGCCCTCAGCCTGCTGCCATTTGCCGGGATCGCCTTTCTGTGGTTTATGGGCGTTGTTCGAGACAGGCTTGGATATCTGGAAGACCAGTTTTTTTCAACGCTTTTCTTTGGAAGCGGGCTCTTATACCTGGCGATGTCTTTTGCTGCCTCCGCCATAGGCGCAGGCGCGCTTGCTGTTTATGCATTCAGCCCGTCAACTTTTGTTGACAGCAATGTCCTGATTTATTCGCAAGCCATTATGTACAAACTAAACAATGTCTATGCCTTGAAGATGGCGGGTATGCACATGATTGTGCTGGGAACAATGTGGATCAGGACAAAGGTTATGCCGCGCTGGATCGCCTTGATCTCTTACGCGTTAGCGCTGGTGCTGCTGTTTGCTGTCGGTTATATCCCCAGGTTTACTTTAATCTTTCCGGTGTGGGTGTTGGTGATCAGTATATACATCCTGTACCTGAATTTCCGATTTCAAAAGATTGAAATCCCCCAGGATGGACTCACCCCAGAGGAGACACCAGCCTAAAAACCTAATTTTTTCTATTTTTAAATCTCCGATCGAAATGCAGGCATCCATATTGGGGTAAACACCTCTATCGATCCGAAAACAGATCAGGCGCTTTAACCAAATGCACCTCAATCACGATAATGTAACTTTTTCTCTCTCGGCAGGACTTCCTTCGAATCCGCCTTCCCAGCCAGCATTCGAAATATATGGATTAAAACTCAGAATTGGGATCGCGAATTGCTGGATAGCGAATATAATTTGACCTTACCATCCAAACAGAACAGTTGAGGAGAGTGCAGAATGTCAGAAATACTCGAAGTTTTAGCGATGCTGTCAGTGCTGGTTTTTGTAATCAGCAGCATGTTGAGCATGGGGCTCAGCCTAACGATAAAACAGGTTGTAGATCCGCTCAAAAATACCCGTCTTGTTCTCCTTGCTCTGGCGGCTAATTTTATACTGGTGCCCCTTGTAGCTTATGCGCTTACGCTTCTCTTTCCCCTCAGTGATCCGCTGCGGATCGGCTTGATCCTGCTATCAACTGCAGCAGGAGCGCCGTTCCTTCCCAAACTGGTCGAAATCGCAAAAGGCAACACCGCTTTTTCAGTCGGGTTGATGGTGCTGCTGATGGTTGCAACCATTATTTACCTGCCGCTGGTGCTGCCGATGCTGCTGGGAGACGTGCAGGTCAACCCCTGGGATATTGCCCAATCATTAATCTTTATGATGCTTATCCCGCTTGCGGTTGGTCTATTTGTGAAAGCGCGCTACGATGAAACCGCCGCTAAACTGCAGCCCACCTTCGGACAGGCTTCCAACATTGCAATCCTGGTTCTGCTGGTGCTGGGGATTGTTCTTAATTTCAGCGATATGATCGCGCTGGTCGGTTCCTGGGGCATACTGGCAGGCATCATCTTTCTCGTAATCGCGCTCGCAGCCGGTTACTTTATGGGAGGCTCAGACCCGGGCACCAGAAGTGTTATGGGACTGGGGACTGCCCAGCGCAATATCTCAGCCGCGCTGGTAGTGGCAGCCCAGAACTTCGATGCCAATGTGATCACCTACATTATGGTCTTCAGCGTAATCGGATTCATCATCCTGATGCCGGCTGCCGGGGAACTGGGCAAGCGGGTGAAGGCTGAATCGGCATAACCCAACTTTGTGCGAGGAGCCGGACAATAGCGGTACGGGGAGATGATCGACCAGTACTGCAGTTCTACGGTGCTCTGTAACGGGAAAGCAGCCTATGCGTTCATCGCCCTGCGAAGCCGCTGCCCCAGCCGCATTTCAACTAGTCCGAAAACAAAATACAGCGGCTGAAGCCAGAACGCGAGCCCAATCCAAATAACCTGGGCGATGATCCAAATCACCAGCACCACGCCGAGGAGTATTGCGGCTTCGCCAGCATAGCGAAACCTGAAGAAAGTCAGAATGCCTGCTGCCAGATGCCCGATGCCAATAACAAATAACAGAAAAATGCCGGGGATAAGAAAATCGGGGAAGGGCGTACCACCCAGCAAATCCAGGCTCATACCCATTGATGCGCCGGTTGGATCCGCAATGAAGCCAAAGCCGCCTGCCAGGGCGCTCAAACATAACAGAATTTGGAAAACGCCCAAACCAATCACCAGCCGTTTTATTCGCTTGTTTTGATTATCCATGATCTGACCCTCCTCGGATCAATTAAGTATTTCTGCAATACTTAACCTGCCAGGTTTATTATACTGCCCCATATTTCGATAAAGAAAAGCCCCATATCACCGAACGGCAAAACGAGTATACTAATGCATTCGATAAATATTTTCAGAAAATTCAATCACCCGAAGAAAATTGGCGGGTTTACTGATAATTTAGATACATGGAAGAGAAGAATTTCTGGCTTTTAATGTCAGTCGTTATCATTACCCTCTCCGGGATATTATTGCTGGTGATCGGGTATATCTATTTTGTGGTTGTACCCCATCCAAAAATTTCCACCTCCAGCCCGGTTAACACCGCAACCAGTACAGAATTCCAATTAGCGACCGCGATCTCCGAAAACACGCCTACACCTTTCCGCTTAATTATTATTACCGCAAGCCCAACCCGTTCCGGAAGCCCAGTAAAAAGCGAGACAATCCCCTCTCCCAGCGATACACCCCGGACTCCCACAAAGATACCGACAGAGATAACAGGGCAGGAATCCCCAGCTGATTTCATCCGCAGGTATTATTCACTGATCAACGAACGGGATTACCAAACCGCCTTCGGGATGCTTTCCAATAGCTTTAAGGACCGCTTTCACTGCTGCAACCCGGACGGCTCTTACCAGATCGAGCCATATATAGACTGGTGGAATACGATAGACAGGGTAACAGTTCTTTCTGTTGACACCAACCGCTGGAGCAGCGATAAAGCCCAGGTCACCATCCAGATTCGTTACAACAAAGCAGACGGCAGCACAGTTACAAGCACCCATTCATTTGACCTGGTACCGGATGACTCCGGAGAGAGCTGGCTGATCGATTGATCTCTCGAAAAATCACCCCATATCCCCTAAGATTAGAAATTGTTAACCCGATGTTTGGAATCAGTTAACCTAGTGTCCAAGCGGTTTCAAGTATAATCATCTCCTGCAATAATTAAAAACAAGATTAATAAAATCAGAATTTTTTATTGAATTTAGCGAAAGCGCTGAATTGAAAGCAACTATTCTGGAGGAAGGAGACAGTTTAATGAAAAGAATGAAATCAAGTAAGGATGGCCGGATCGTGAAGGCGGTCTTGATAATAATGCTCACCGCCGTGCTCCTGCTGGCAGCATGCAGTTCCGAAGAAGCTGCGACCGAGGCAATTGATACCGGCGGCGAACAACCCCAGCAGCCCCCCGCAGACCAGGGCGCCGCCCTAGCGAACACCCCTTGGGCTCTGGTCGGTTACGGCGATGCAGCCAACCCGACCGTAGTTGAGGATGGGACCCTGGTGACGGTTTTCTTCGGTCCGGATGGGACTGTATCCGGTTCCGGAGGCTGCAATAACTACAATTCAACCTATCAGATGGAAGGCAACAATCTCACAATCGCCAGCCCGATCGCCAGCACCATGATGGCATGTGAAAAAGGCATGGAGCAGGAACAGACATATCTGGCAGCGCTTCAAACCGCTCAGAGCTATCAGGTAACAGAATCGGGCAGCCTGAATATAAAGTACGACACCGGCGCAGGGATTGAACAAGTATTGATCTACATCCCTGAACGGGCGCCCCTTGAAGGGACAACCTGGACGCTGGTCTCGATGGGTCCGGCAGACAGCCCCCAGCCCCCGGTGGCAGGCGCTACCTTCACCGCCCAGTTCCTGCGCGACCCCAATTTCCCGACCGGCGCGGTTTCCGGCACCACCGGCTGCAACGAATACCGGGCGGCATATTACGCCACGGAGAATGAAATTAAAATCAACCTGCCCTCGGCGAGCGCCAATACGGATTGCCCGGCAGGTCTGCCTGAGCAGGAGCAGGCTTTCTACCAGGGCCTGAACCAGGCTCGCAGTTACCGCATCATCAGCCAGAACATGCAGGTATTCTACGGCGACCAGGTAATGAACTTTTCACTCGGCGGCGCGCCGGCGCCCGCGGTTACAGAAACTCCTGCGGAAGGCGGCGACCTGGCGGGTTTGAACGGTACCAAGTGGTGGCTGAATTCGATCGATACCGCCCCGCTTATCCCGGACACGGAGATCACAGCTGAATTCACGATTAACGAAGACGGGATAACCGGAGTTATCAACGGTTTCTCAGGCTGCAACACTTACTCGGGTGAAATCACAGGCGTTTTCACGGTCGCCAATACCATCTCATCCCAGACTGCGTGCGAACAGGCATTAATGGACCAGGAGACAACCTACCTGGCAGCCCTGGGGACATCAACTGGAATCACTTACGACCCAACCCAGATGCTTATCAACACCCAGTTCGGCGTGCTTGCCTTCAGCAGCGCCCCTGCGGTTTCCCAGCCCATCGAGACCGGAGAGCCGACCGCCGAACAGCCTCTTCCAACCGGCGAGCCCACTTCAGAAGGACCGGTTGAGACCGTCCAGGTGCCGGTGGCTATCATCGCCATCACTCCTGATCCGAGCACAGTCGGCGGATCGACCTCATTTGATGGGTCGTCTTCTTACTCGGGAACTGACATTGTCAGCTATACCTGGGATTTTGGTGATGGAACAGGGGCTGAAGGGGCATTTGTGGAACACAATTACACAGCGGGCGGCATCTACGTTGTAACCCTGACCATTACGGACGCATTTGGCCAGATCAGCGCCGGCCAGTACCCGCTGACGGTGCAGTAATAGGGTCCGGATACAATTGACATAACCCAATAGAGGTCTCGACGCTGATGGTCGAGACCTTTTTTATTTAACAGCTGCAATCTTTATTAATGGGAATATGGCAGTACGTCTATCTGGAAAGATTCAGGGAAGATGTGAAGGGATTGAATCCATCTTCAATCACTGAATGGCAATAACGCACACTAAGCAGATTGTTTCGTCGTTTGTTCTTATTATTAAATTGTACATAAGCTGTCACAAATTCTGATGCGCAAACATTCCCTACAAATGCCACTCTCTCGCTAATAACGCGAGACGCGTTGCGTCTCGATATGATACCCACCTCCTCAGTGCGATAAAAGATTTGGATTTGTCCATTGTGCCCATTTCCTATATATGGGGATGTATTGTCCAT
>JBJYWI010000032.1:0-7400 GCA_046259385.1 Anaerolineales bacterium | reverse complement strand
AACGAAAATCCATCAAGTCTGTATCGGCAGTTGTACCAACAGCTCCTTTGAAAATATTGCCATGTTTGCCGAAACACTGAAAGGCAAGCGTGTTAAGGTTGATACGATGTTATATCCCGGCTCAAGAAAATATATGAATCTAAAGGGTTTGATGTTATTGAAATCGATGGTGTTCGAATCCAATTTGATCTTCATAAGTGGGCACTGGTTCGGGCATCCAATACGCAACCGAAATTAACAGCAAGATTTCAAGCCAGATCAAAAATTGACCTGGAGGAAATTGTAAATCTGGTAATTAAAGAATTGATCAAGTATGACTATCTTGATATTTCAGACCTGGAAGATGGATTAAAAGAAGTACTAGAACAATAACATATGAAAAAAGTAAATCAGGTGATTTTAATCGTTCTGGACAGTGTTGGTATTGGTGATGCACCCGATGCAGACAAATATGGCGATGCCGGCTCAAATACACTTCGAAATACCGCCTTAGCGGTGGGTGGTTTGAACTTACCCAATCTCTCAAAATTAGGTTTAGGAAATCTGGGAGAATTTCCTGGAATACCGATAGTTTCTAAACCGGATGGAGCATATGGAAGATTGACAGAAATCTCTGCTGGAAAGGATACAACAACCGGACATTGGGAATTGTCAGGGGTTTCTTTGAAGCAACCATTCCCAACATTTCCTGAAGGTTTCCCGAAATCCTTTATAAAAGAATTTGAAGAGAGAATACAAGTTGAAGTAATCGGAAATTACCCTGCCTCCGGTACAGTAATTATTCAAGAGCTGGGCGAGGAGCATCTTAATACCGGAAAGCCGATTGTGTACACCTCCGCAGATTCTGTATTCCAAATCGCAGCTCATGAAGAGATAATTCCTATCGAACGTCTTTATCGTATATGCGAGATTGCACGCGAAATGTTAATAGGTGATTTGAATGTATCAAGGGTAATAGCGAGACCGTTCATAGGAAAACCCGGGGAATTTACGCGAACAGAAAACCGTAAAGATTTTTCTTTACTACCGCCTCGAGAGACGATTCTAGATAAAGTGAAGTCAGCAGGTTATATGGTTGCTGGAGTTGGAAAAATTGAGGATATTTTTGCTTTTCAAGGATTGACTAAATCAAATCATACTGGAAATAATAGTGACACTATTGATGGGATTATTAAATTTATTAATACAAGAGAACCCGGTTTGATATTCGCGAATTTGATAGATTTCGATCAATTATTTGGGCACAGAAATAATCCTGATGGTTATGCAAATGCTCTAGAGATTTTTGATAAACGGTTACCTGATGTATTAAACACACTATCTGATCATGACGTGATCATAATAACCGCTGATCATGGAAATGATCCGACAACGGAATCTACTGATCACTCTCGCGAACGTGTACCGCTGCTGGTTTTTGGAAGAACTTGTAAACCTGGTGTAAACCTTGGCACCAGGAATTCATTTTGTGATGTTGCAGAAAGTATTTCTGTTATGCTTGATGTAGAAAGTACCGGTGAAGGAAAAGATTTTTCACACCAGATCATAGCCCATAATTAATCAGATCTATCTAGATCTGATTGTGAATAAAGATAATAGAATTTGATTTAAATTCATGCTGACAGATACACACTGCCATTTAGATTTTTATCAATTTGATGTTGACCGGTTAGAGATAATCGAAAGTGCAAAACGAGAATATATATTTAGAATATTAAACCCTGGCATTAGTTTGGAATCGAGCCTAAAAGCAGTAAATTTAGCAAGTAGATATGAAGTTGTTTACGCAGCAATTGGAATACATCCAAATAATGCTTTATCCTGGACGGAAGATACAGCCACTCAACTTGAAGTTTTAGCGCAGAAAGACAAGGTAATTGCAATCGGCGAAATCGGCTTGGATTATTTTCATCAAACTGCACCAAGAGAAAAACAAATAAGAATTCTTGAGGAACAACTCTCACTTGCATCCAAGATAAATTTACCCGTTATAATCCATACGCGCAATAAAAATACGGAAGATAACAGCGCGATAATTGACACTTTAGATATCCTTGATGTTTGGTTGGGTGGTATGAACCCTGACAAAACAAGATTGAAGGAGAATCCGGGTGTCCTGCACTCATTTAGCAGCGATTATGTTTTTGCTTCAAAAGCTGCTCATAGTAATTTTGCTATTGGTGTTACTGGACCGATAACTTATAAAAATAATGAACCAATAAGAACAGTGGTGCAGAATATAGCATTAAGGAATATCTTGATCGAAACGGATGCGCCTTTCTTAACACCTCATCCTTACCGGGGGAAACGAAATGAACCAGCTTTTGTGAATTTTGTTGCTGATAAGATTGCAGAAATTCGACAAATGTCTTATGATCAGGTTTCAATGGTTACGACGGATAATGCAAAGAGGATTTTTGATTGGTGATCGGAAAAATAAGTGAAAATGACTTTATGGATTTGGTGATAGATCAAATCCCTAAAGTTGAAAATAGAATGCGCAAGAGCGTAAATGATCACAACCCAGAGTTAAAAAATGCTATTGATCATTTACTATCATCGGGCGGGAAGAGGATTCGTCCAACAGTAACTTTATTAACTGGTGGAATGCTTGGAGCAGATCAAGAAATTTGTATTATCCTAGCAGCAGCAATTGAAATGCTACATACAGCGACACTGGTCCACGACGATCTGATTGATGGCGCATTACTTCGCCGTGGAATCTCCACATTAAATGCGCGGTGGTCTCCTGCGGCAACTGTGCTGACAGGTGATTACCTTTTTGCAAGAGCGGCCAAATTAGCGGCTGAAACGGGATCGATTGAAGTCATGCAGTTATTTGCTGATACTTTGGCGACAATCGTGAATGGTGAAATAAATCAAATGTTCCCTGGTGATGGCTTAACTGATCTTCAAAAATATGAAAAAAGAATCTACGCAAAAACAGCCTCGATGTTTGAATTAGCAACGACAGCTGCTGCGACGCTTTCCCCGGTTAGTCAAAACACAAAAGTAAAAATGGGACAATTTGGTTTTGATATTGGGATGGCGTTCCAGATCATAGACGATGTTCTTGATTTAACTGGAAAACAGGCAACTGTTGGCAAACCTGTAGCAAGTGATCTCCGACTGGGAATAATAACCTTACCAGTAATTTATTACATTGATATGCACCCTGATGACAAAGAATTACAGCACATTCTCAGTGGCAACCATTATGAAGAACATGTCATGGACAGTTTAGTCCATTCATTAAATCAAAGTGGGGCAATAGAAAGAGCAGTAGAAGAAGCCAAAAATTATGTGGACAATAGTATAACGATTCTCTCCAAAATGCCTGAAAATCCTGAAAAGGAAAGTTTAATTGAGTTAGCTAGTTACATTATTGATCGTAAATTGTAAGTGAAAACATTTCTTATTTAATTGTTGTAATAAAAATGAGAAGAGAGAATCAAAATAAAATGTATTTTGTTGACAAATATTTGGTCGCATAGTAATATTTTTCAACATCTGGCGAGGTAGCTCAAGTGGTGGAGCAGGAGACTCATAAGCTCTTGGTTGTGGGTTCAAGTCCCACCCTCGCCATTAAAAATAAATACCTGTGTATCAAACCTGGTCGAGAAATCTATACCAATTTTTGTGTTTAAAAGTCTATTTTCCCTAGGAAGAAAAACCATACAAAAATAGTGTTATTTGTCACTTGTTTCATTATTACGCATTTGTTATATTTTGTGACTATTGATACAAATAAATTTGCACAATTGTTGCACTCTATGACATATCATGGCTTATTCAATAAATAATTTTATTGGTATATATTCGGTTATTGATAATACATCCAAAATTCAGATTATTGAAGCAAATTCAAAATTCGTAACAATAATTGGAGCCCAGCCTAAGAAAACGCAGTTTACTGGGCTCTATTGATTTATCATCTTAAATCCAAGTATATAAACCGGGATTCTATATCATTGTTATAAAAGGATAAAAAATGGAAACAATAACCTATGAACTACCCGCAATGTACGGAGACCATCATGTTATTGAAGTGAGAAAGATATTAGGAGAAATCCCTGGGGTGGAAGATATCTATGCCAGCAGCGCCTTTCAGGCGGTTGAAGTGAAATTCGATCCAGAAAAAGTTTCGGAGGAACAGATCGAGAAAAAACTTGATGAGGCTGGATATCTTGGAGAACTGGAATTACCGGTTGAGGCGGATGCAGCCACATATCTGGAAGAGGATCGGTCTGAATCCTTCTTCCGGCATACTGAGGTTTTCGAGACCAGTAAACAAGTTGTAAGTTTTGCTCAAAACGTGAATTACTCCGGCAGACCTTTATGGAACTGCCCTGGTATTGGTGTTATTAAAAGTGAAATGGAGGATTAAGTGATGGCAAAAAAAATGAGGTCTCAGGAAGAAAGAACAGCAGATCCTGCTGCACAAGAGATGTTAATACGTGCGGATGAATTAGGTGTTTCAACTGCGTTTAGCCGTGCTGATGAATTATCCCCTTGCAATATCGGCAGCGCGGGGATGTGCTGCAAAATATGTGGTATGGGTCCCTGCAGAATAACAAAAGAAGGGCAGACCGGAGTGTGTGGAGCTACAATCGACACCATACAGGCGCGGAACCTTATACGGGCAATCTCCGCCGGAGCTGCAGCCCACTCAGATCATGGACGCGATATGGCTATGACTCTAAAAGCGGTCGCAAATGGCGAGGCAGAAGGTTATATCATTCGAGATGTGGCGAAATTAAGAACCACTGCTGCTTATTACGATATCCCCATTGAAGGACGCTCACCAAGTGAAATTGCAAATGATTTAGCAGATTTGTATCTCGCACAATTTGGACAGCAAAAAGGTGTTGTCGCTCCAGTTATACGCGCACCGGAAAAGCGACAGAAATTATGGAAGGAAACAGGCGTACTACCTCGTGGTATTGATAGAGAGATTGTTGAATGTTTACACCGAACGCACATAGGCGATGATCAGGATCCAGAACATATTTTACAGCATGCTGTGCGAACTGCAGTTGGCGATGGATGGGGAGGAAGCTTAATAGCGACAGATATTTCCGATATCCTGTTCGGAACGCCCGCTCCAATTTTAGGACAAGCTAATCTTGGCGTATTAAAGGAAAACATGGTAAATGTTGTTGTGCACGGGCATGAGCCAACCCTCAGCCAGATGATCGTAGCTGCATCGCAGGACCCAGAAATCATTCAATATGCAAAAGAAGCTGGAGCTGAAGGTATAAACCTTTCGGGTATATGCTGCACAGCAAACGAAATTCTCATGCGCCAGGGTATTCCTGCAGCCGGGAACTTCTTACATCAGGAATTGGCTATTTTGACTGGTGCTGTTGAGGCGATGATTGTTGATGTCCAGTGCATCATGCAAGCGCTAGTTGAGCTTGCAAGCAATTTCCACACCCAGGTTATCACTACGTCTCCAAAAGTAAAAATCAAAGGAGCAAAACATATCGAATTCGATGAACATCGGGCATTATCAATCGCAAAAGAAATTCTAAAAACCGCAATTGATAATTATCCAAATCGGGGATCAACCCAGATTCCTAAGGATAAGGAAGACCTGATACCTGGATTTTCGCATGAATATATCAACTACATGCTTGGAGGGTCATACAGGGCATCATTCAGACCATTGAATGACGCGATAATTTCCGGGAGAATTCGGGGCGTCGCAGCTGTTGTGGGATGCAATAATGCACGCAGCAAGCAGGATTATTTGCATACATATGTCACAGAAGAATTATTGAAGCAGGATATCCTGGTTGTTGAAACTGGATGTGGGGCCATAGCAAGCGCCAAACTGGGATTACTACTTGGTGAAGCAGGTCTGGATAAAGTGGGCCCCGGATTGAGAGAAATTTGTGAGACTGTAGGAATACCTCCAGTATTGCATATGGGTTCATGTGTGGATAATTCAAGAATATTAACCGTCCTTTCACAAATGGTTGAAGAAGGAGGTTTGGGGGACGATATTGATAAAATCCCAGCCGTAGGTCTGGCGCCTGAATGGATGAGTGAAAAAGCGCTCTCAATTGGCACTTACTGTATGGCTTCGGGCGCTTATGTAATTTTTGGGGGTTCTTCACCAATTGGTGGTATGCCCGACCGTGTTGGTGACAGCGATATTGTATCGAAATATATCAGCGAAAGCTGGGAAAAATTATACGGGGGCAAGATGGAGTTTATCGCTGATCCCGACGAGATGGTTAGGAAAACGATTGAACATATCGATAAAAAGAGGGCTGAACTTGGTTTGTCTGAATACGATGCAAAGAGATGGGGTAAAAGCGGCGATACACGCATGCTTGAATTGGAAAAATTACCAATCAGCACCAGAAAAGAAGCGATTTATGGAGTTGCAGCAGACTAGAAAGTTGATAAATTCGGAGGAATTTAATGTCTAAATATATTGCTACACGTGCAATCAGGGGTGCTAATGCGCTTGTAACTGAGGCAGAATTAATGCTGGAGCAGGCTATCAAGGATAAGGGAGAGGATGCACAGGTCTCTTTCCCAAACACCGCTTATTACCTGCCATTAATACTGGCGATGACCGGAAAAGAGATACAGACCCTTGGAGAGTTAAAAGAAATTTTACAACTCTCAAGACAATTATTGCACCCACAACCATCGCAGAAAAAGTGGACTCCTTATCTCGGTGAAACTTTAGACAGCGGGATGGCGACTCTTTATGCCGCTGAAGCGATTGAGGCAATCCGTTTTGTTTATGGAACACAACCTGAAGAAATGGAAGGCTTTAAACTTTCTGGTGGTACCTCCTATTCCAATAATGGCGATGAACTTGTCGATCACTTGAATGGACCGATTGATGATATCCAATTGCGATCCTGGGGAATTCAATTGGTTGATGGCAGAATGCCCGGATTTGCGGCAATCGTTGGAGCAGCAAAATCGAATGAGGTTGCAGTCCAAATTGTCAGAGAACTCCAGAAACGTAATATTCTTACATTTCTGTCTGGGAATGTGAACGGTCGTTCGATCATTCATCAGCTAATGGAAGAGGGTGTCGAACTGGGGTACGACACTTACACAGTTCCATTTGGAACCGATACGCTAAGCGCTATTTATGCTCTCGGTTTTGCATCCAGATCCGCATTGACCTTTGGTGGTATAGAAGCGGGAAAGACAAGGGATATTCTTCTTTATAATAAGGCAAGAGTTTTCGCTTTTGTACTCGCTTTGGGGGAGGTTGATGATCTGAAATACGCTGCTGCTGCTGGAGCTATAAATTTTGGATTCCCTGTTATCGCAGATACCGTTATTCCTGAGATATTGCCGACTGGTGTTACTACATATGAGCATGTGGTCTCAATGCCTTTTGAAGAAATCGATGGAAAAGATGA
>JBJYWI010000031.1:0-1593 GCA_046259385.1 Anaerolineales bacterium | reverse complement strand
GTTGAACCCCAAATGAGAGCTGCACTGATATATAGCATAAAATTTAGCATTTTAAAGAATAATGTCTCTTGATAGAATTACATTTATGAACGATTTTGGGAGTGGGGTTGAATATCATATTCGAATCAATATGTCGATTAACCATGGATAGATAGATCCGTGTTTAATACGGGGGAATTATCATCATTTCCCGCTTTTTCGCTTAACACTTTAACACCTCCCAAAGTTATCATCTCCTGGTCACAGCAGGGGCAATCACCATTAATTCCAACGAAAAATTTTACGGTTTTATCAGTCCTTTTAAAGCATAACCAATTAATTTCTTGACATAATTTTCCTTAAAGGTTTATCCTGCCAATTATTCCCGCCAATGCGGTTTCAAAATCGTACCAATCCACCACAGGAGCCTCGAACGTATGAACAGGATCGACCTCATCCAGGCGCTGAAAGATTCAAACCACCTGTCCAGATCTGAAGCTGAAACGATCATTAACCTTTTTTTCGATCAAATGTCCGAGGCGCTCGCACAAGGGGACCGCGTTGAAATCCGGGGACTTTGTTCCTTTTACGTTAAAAAATACAAGGCATACACCGGGCGGAATCCCAAAACCGGTGAGAAGGTTAAGATCAAGCCGAAAAAATTGCCATTTTTCAAGGTGGGCAAGGAGCTCAAGGATCGGGTGGATCGCTGAGATTGGAAATGGTAGGGTTTATTTGACCTGTCATCGAAAAAAGACCTTATCTTCAATTGTATGGATAAGGTTTAAGGATATTGAAATGCTCTATGAATTTGATGGAAAGCAACCAGTAGTTGGAAAAAGTTCATATGTCAGTGATATTGCGAGGGTTATAGGAGATGTGATCATTGGAGAAAACTGCTACATTGGGCATGGTGCTATTTTAAGGGGTGATTACGGCAGGATTGAAATAGGAAACGGAACTGCGGTTGAAGAAGGTGCAATCATTCACGCTCCGCCAAAAGATACGAACAGTATAGGAAAAATGGTTACCATTGGCCACGGCGCTATTGTGCATGGGAGACAGATTGGCGATCAAGCAGTTATCGGCATGGGTGCTGTAATCAGCATTTGGTCTGAAATAGGAGAGTGGGCAATTGTGGCAGAAGGAAGCGTTGTAAAACTGAAACAAATCATACCACCTGAAATAGTTGCTGCTGGAAATCCAGTCAAAATCATACGTGATGTCACTGAGAAAGATAAAGACTTTTGGAATTGGGGTAAAAAGATCTATATTGATTTGGCAAAAAAATACTTGGATATCGGAATGAGACCCTTAGACAATCGGCAACACATAACTTTTTAAAGTATTGTAATATTTTTCAGTCCAATGCTATTATTGCATAACCAATGTATTCATTGGCTTTTTGATATTCTGTGTGTCATTCTACAAAATTGCTGATACCCGTCGTAAATTATCCAAATCATATCGGCATTTTAATCGATAATAAGATTTTGTAGGATGTTCTCAATGCCTTAAATTCCTTTAATATCTAATAGGAATTAGTTTGACTTCGTAATGATTATACTTGCAATTACTTCGGGTATTTACTATAAAAGTTTTCATGAAACGCAC
>JBJYWI010000030.1:0-3582 GCA_046259385.1 Anaerolineales bacterium | reverse complement strand
ATAACAAATTGAAGTCTCTAATAAATATATACCAAGAATTCCAGTTTACTTTGTGTTTACCAAGGACTATATCAAAATCCAAATTAATAAGGAGTAGAATAAGATCCGAAAAATGATACGCTCGGAGCCCCCTATCGATAATTGAAAATTATTGTGCCAGAGGATAAATATGGAATGAAAATAAAATTAGTTGGTTTATTCTTTTTTATTATTTTATTGATTTTGACTTCAACAAGCTGTGACCAACATTTACCCGAAAAGCCACAGGATATTAGTACTGCTGAAAAAAATCCCAGTGTAGAAAATAATAATAGAAATGGTAGTGATGCTGAAGGCGAAGAATGTCCAGCAGTAACCATAGACGACCGGAAAGGTGTGAGAGCTGGAATTTATGAACGGTTATACGAACTCGAAGAATATGAATTAGCTGCTGGCTGTGAGATGGAGTTTAAGGAAAACCCTGATATCGCTGAGTTAAACAGCCGCATCACAAATAACCCGGATTTACCTCCTTTAGAAGAACGTCTGCCGGTTGAGCCTTTAGTGGTAGTTCCATACCAGAGCACAGGTAAGTACGGTGGTCAATTTAATGTCCTTTCACTGTCAACTGAAGCTGGCACTAGCGATTACACTTCTGCCAGGCATGTAAATCTGGTGCGCTTTAGTGACGATATCCTCACTATTGAGCCGAATGTCGCCAAAAGTTGGGCTTGGAATGACGATTTCACTGAATTGACTTTCCACCTGCGAGAAGGACACAAATGGTCTGATGGCCAGCCTTTCACCTCAGCCGATGTTGCGTTTTGGATGAATGAATTGATCTTAAATCCCGAGGTTTACCCAGAAGTGCCCAGCTGGGCAGTTTTCGGGGATGAAGCAATAAAAGTAGAAATCATTGATGACAAATCATTCAAATTTGTTCTCCCATCACCTACCCCCGGAATTTTAGGTTATTTCGCGACCGTATACATACAACCATGGCAGCCTAAACACTTTTTCGAAAAGAAAATGGAACAAGGAATGACCCTGCCAGAAGTTGCGGAACTGTATTACGGCAACAGCGATTGGAAGGATGTCCCCTCACCATTACTCAGCGGGGAGGCGGATGATGTACTGCCCACTCTTGAATCATATATCTTGGTAGAGGAGACACCCGTAGGCAGGCATTTGGTGGCTAATCCTTACTTTTTTATGGTAGATACCCTCGGCAACCAATTACCTTATATCAACGAGCATGATGAATCGTATGCTCCAGATTTAGAATTGCGTAATCTAAAAATCACCAATGGGGAAGTAGATTTTATCTCTCAATCAATCAGTATATTTGACTATCCGTTGTACAAAGAAAACGAAAACAAAGGCAACTACACAGCGGATCTGAGTTACGGTGTGGGCGAGAATGTATTTTACGCTTTCAATCTTAACCACCCTAATGAAGAACTTAGCAGGATTTTTGATGATCTACGTTTTCGACAGGCGATGTCCCTGGCGATTAATCGCGATGAGATCGTCGAACTAATTTACCTGGGTCAAGCAGAACCAATGCAGTTCACTCCATTCGATCCTAATACGGTTGACTTTATCACAAAGGAACAAAAAACAGCCTTCATCGAATACGATCCCGGAAGAGCCAATGCCCTTCTTGACGAGATGGGTTTAGTGGATATGGATGGTGACGGTTTCCGCGAGCGATTGGATGGCGAAAAATTCACCCTCGACCTGCAATTTACCAACCAGGGTGGTCCACCTGCCATACATGAACTTGTGAAAGATTATTGGGAGGATATCGGTATTTCAACACGCATCAAGGAAGTCACTACTGACGAGTACCGCGAACGGGCAAATGCCAACCAGGCTGATGTTCTCACGTTCCTAGGTCAAGGGACTTATGCGGTGAGAATAGTAATGGATCCGTATATACTTCTACCTCCATTTGGTAGTGTATGGAATCCAGGGGGAGCGTTTGGATGGGCAGAGTGGGTGAACTCAGCTGGTGCTACAGGTATAGAACCACCTGAGGATGTGTTGGAACTTTACGAAATGGTGGCAGAATTCTTAAAGCTCGAACTCGGCAGCCCTGAAAGCAGCAAGTTAGGACGAGAAATTGCAGACGTTCACGTCAATAACCTGTGGAAGATTGGCATAGCGGGCAACATCCAGACGCCTGTTATCCACCACAATCGTCTGGGTAATTTCAGATTACCGAAAGTAGTTAGCGGCGGTTACCGCCGTGCTTATCCAATGATCCCTGCTCAGTGGTTTATTAACGAATAACCTCAGAGATGGATTTATAGATTGGGGTGCAGTGTCTTTTGCACCCCAATTTTTGATTATCTTCTCACAAAGATCTACCATAGTATAAATTTAATTCATCCAGTAGAATTTTCTAAAGAAAATAATATTTTAAAGAAAGATGCGCTTCAAATGATTCGATACCTTATCCAACGGGCTTCCGGCTTAGTCATAACCATGCTGCTCGTCTCAATAATTGTATTTATCATCATGGAACTCCCTCCTGGTGATTATGCGGAGCGATGGGCTTTTCGAAAATTTTCTGGTACTGGTATCCAATTCACTGAAGCGGATGTCAACAATATCCGCATCCAGTTTGGGCTCGACCGCCCTCCAGTGGAACGTTATCTGAAATGGATTGGAGGTATTATCACGCGCGGCTATTTTGGGGAGGCTTTCGCATTCCAGACCTCGGTCAACAATGTCATCGGTCAGCGAATCTGGTTGACTCTTGCGATTATATTTTCGACCTTAATTATCACTTATATAATCGCAGTTCCAATGGGTATTTATGCTGCAATCAACCGGCATTCCCTGGCGGATTATTCACTCACTGTATTCAGCTACCTTGGTTTAGCAATTCCCAATTTCCTTCTGGCTTTGATCCTTTTATACGTCAGCGTAAAATATTTTGGAACTAGTGTTGGTGGACTATTCTCACCTGAATTTGAAGATGGCGCTTGGTCCTTTGCCAGAGTGTGGGACTTGCTAAAACATCTCGTTATTCCTGCCATCGTTTTATCCTGGTCAGCGACTGCGTTTCAATTACAAACAGTACGCGCCACAATGGGTGATGAACTCAATAAACTTTCCGTGACTGCAGCCCGGGCGCGTGGCATTCCTGAGCGAAGACTAATCGCGAAATATCCTGCCCGTCTGGCAATAAACCCTGTTGTAAGCACAATGGGATTTGATGTCACGCGTATGTTCTCTCAACTTCCCATCGTGGCTCTCGTTTTAGGGATTCCTGATATGGGTGAATTATTGATTAAATCTTATTTTGATTTGGATATGTATGTTGCTGGAGCAATTTTACTCATAATGACATTTATTATTGTATGCTTCAATTTTATTTCGGATATATTTCTGGCATTCTTAGATCCAAGAGTGAAATTATCGGAAGATTAATCCCGTGACAACAATTTCTCCTGACCTCAGAGAACCGGGGATTTTTCCCTTCCCGCATGATGAATCTACAGAAGCGCTTAAGTATTATTCTGCCACTCAGTGGCAGTTGGTCTGGTGGCGTTTCCGTAAGCACCGCACTGCTTTAATAGGAGCGGTGATGCT
>JBJYWI010000029.1:0-8008 GCA_046259385.1 Anaerolineales bacterium | reverse complement strand
GCCAGGACAGCGACACGCTGCAGCAGCCCCAGGCGGTTCTCCCGGACCTGTTTATCCTCCACCATTACCAGCACATCGTCAAAGAAGAGGTTGACCGCCGGGATCAATGGCTGGAAAGCATTCAGGAAATCGTCCACAGAGCCCGGTTTACGGGATACCGCCTCTGCCTCCTTCAGAGCTTCATACAACTCCCTCTCCGCTGGTTCAAGCTCTAAATCAGGGTTGAATTCAAAACGCTCCTCAAAATCACGCGTGATGCGCACGCAGCGCGAATAGGCAGGCAGGATCTCCTTCCAGTCAGAACGGTTCACCCAGATTGACAGTTCCCCTACGGCCTGCGCAGCTAGAGCTGGATTCCGCCCCTGCTGCGCTAAAACTGCATCAATCACATCGTACTTTGCTCCCTTCTCCAGCAGCACATTCCGTAGCCGCTCAACAATAAAGTCCAGTACCGCCTTCCTGATCTCCAGATCGACCTCAATCGGCTGCAAATCCGCAGCTCTTGTGATAGCATCCTCCAAATTAATACTCATATGCCATTCAATCAGGTTGCCCACCAGTCCCAGAGCGGCACGCCGCAGTGCGAAGGGGTCTTTATTTCCGCTGGGCGCCAGCCCCGCCGCGAACAAGCCGGCTAGGCTGTCCAGCCGGTCCGCCAGTCCCACTACCAGACCCGGCAGGGTCTCCGGGTCCCTATCGCCGGCAAAGCGCGGCAGATAGTGTTCGTAAATCGCCCGTGCAACCTCAGGCGGCTCGCCCGAATTTTGGGCATAGTAACTCCCCATGTATCCCTGCAGGGAGGTCATCTCTACCACCATGCTGGTTGCCAAGTCCGCCTTGCACAGCTGGGCAGCCCGCTTCGCGGTTTTCAAAACGGATTCTTCCAAATTGAGCTCTTCAGAGATTTCAGCCACCAGGGAGGTGATTCTGGCGGTCTTATCCAGCATGGATCCCAGTTTCACCTGGAAAGTCAGGCTATCGAGTTTTGGCAAATAAGCTTCCAGGGACTGTTTTAAATCATCCCTCACGAAGAAGTCCGCATCTGCGAAGCGGGCCCGGATAACGTGCTCGTTGCCTTCAATAACTTCTTCCATGCCCTCTAAGCCGCCGTTCCGGACCGCGATGAAATACGGTGCCAGGGGCGCTTCGCCCTCCGCGTCATCAATTTCAACGCCGGATTCAAACAGCGGGAAATAGCGCTGGTGCTTTTTCATCACCGCTGTCAATACCCGCCGCGGAAGCGCCAGGTGAGCGCGCTCAAATTCGCCTCTCAATGCTGAAGGCGCCTCAACAAGGTTGGTCACTTCATCCAGCAGAGCCGGGTCATCCTGGGCAGCGCAGCCCACCTCAGCCGCCAGCCGTTCCACCTGTTTTCCTATTTCCTGCTTCCTCTCATCCGGATCCAGGATAATTCCCTGATCTGCCAGTTCTTTAAAGTATTTTTCCGTGTCCTCCAGGCGTATCAGCTCTGGATTATTGAACCGCAGCCCGCGTGTCACACGGTCCGAACGCAGACCAGCGTATTCAAAAGGCACCACACTGCTCCCATGCAGCCCAACCAGCCAGCGAACCGGGCGCGAAAACGCCACATTAGTGCGGTTCCACCGCATTGATTTATCAAATCGAAGCGCTTCAATAAGGTCAGGAATCGCTTTGCTGAGCACATCCCATGCGGGATGTCCGATCTGTTTAACCGGTGCGGCTGCGTACCTGCCTCCATCCATCTCCAAAATCTGCAGATCCTCCACCGGAATTCCTTTGCTCCTGGCAAAGCCAATCGCCGCCTTGGTCGGTTTCCCGTCAGGATCAAATGCTCGCTCTGCCGGAGGTCCCTTTGCTACCTGCTCAAGGTCATGCTGCTTGGCAGCGAGATCCTCGACGTAAACAACGATGCGGCGGGGTGTGCCCAGAAACCTGATATTCCCATGCTCCAGGCGCAGTTTGGACAGCCATCCGGGAACGGCTTTCTCCAGTTGGCTCAGGGCGCCTTCTAGATCGGCTGACGGAAGCTCTTCTGTTCCGATCTCGATCAACAACGGGGCGTTTTCTTTCACCATCGGGGTTGCGCTCTCAACAACCTTCTCTTGCTCAACCGCAACGAGTGGAGATATCTTCTCCAAGAATGGGAAGCCCAATTCCTCGCGCTGGTTTATGTACGCCCCGGAGACCCGCCGGGCAAGTTCGCGAATACGCCCAAACACCGCCTGTCTCTCGGTCACACCTACCGCGCCGCGCGTGTCTAGGACATTGAACGTATGCGAGCATTTCAATATGTAATCATAAGCTGGCAGCACTAGTCCTTGGTCCAGGCACAGCTCCGCTTCGGCGTAGAAATTTTCAAACATCTGGCGCAGCTTTTCGATATCCGCCGTATCAAAATAATAACGGCTGTGTTCCTGCTCAGCCTGCAGATTGACATCCCCGTCAGTTAATTCCCCGTTCCAATCGATCTCGGTGAACCCCGCCACTTTCTGCAGTGCAATCGCAATCCTTTCTAACCCGTAGGTCAGCTCTACAGCGACCGGGTCCAGGTTGATCCCGCCTGCCTGCTGGAAATAAGTGAACTGGGTGATCTCCTGGCCATCCAGCCAAACCTCCCATCCCAGACCCCATGCTCCCAGCATCGGCTGCTCCCAGTTATCCTCCACAAAACGGATATCGTGCCGGTGCGGGTCGATTCCCAACACCTGCAGGGACTCCAGGTACTGGTCCTGTGGATTCCCCGGATCGGGCTTCAGAATTACCTGAAACTGGTAATGCATCTGCATCCGGTTGGGATTTTCGCCGTAGCGCCCGTCGTCCGGCCGGATGGAAGGCTCGACGTACGCAACGTTCCAAGGTTCCGGGCCTAGTACCCGCAGGTAGGTGGCTGGGTTCATTGTGCCTGCCCCGACCTGGGTATAATATGGCTGCCAGATCAGGCAGCCTCTCTCCGCCCAGAAAGACTGCAGTTTCATACTGATAGTCTGAAAATTGATAGGCTTTTTCATAATATATTTCCTCAATAATCTTTCGAACGCCAGACATTATACCCAAGGCTTGTCCTGTTTCAGGAATAAAAAACAGGAAATTTCGGGTCTTGGTGTCGAAATTCCCTGTCCTCTTCTTCTGTCGGATTTAGGATAATTTAAGAAAAAATTCGATGAACTACGGGAGTTCCCCGGCAAGTTCTCTATCAATCACATCTTTAAAGACTTCGTATGGCTGCGCTCCTATCAAAGGAATTCCGTTTATAAAGAAAGTCGGGGTGGACTGCACTCCCAGCTGGGAAGCATACTGGTAGTCGTCTTCCACTTCCTGGCTGTAACGACCTTCCTCGAAGCACTTCTTGAACTCATCGACATCCAAATCCAGCTGGCTTGCATATTCGAGATAAGTGTCCTCGCTCAACTCCAGTTCTCCACCGAAAAGTTTCTCGCTGAATTCCCAGAAGGCGCCCTGTTCATTGGCGCAGTTGGCTGCTTCAGCCGCTGGAACCGCGTTTGGATGAAGCGACTTCAGCGGAAAATCCCGGTAAACAAAACGGACCTGATCAGGGTATTCCTCCCGGATCTTGTTAAACACTTCCACATGCCATCTTTTACAGTACGGGCATTCGAAATCACTGAACTCGATCAGGGTGATGTCTGCATCCTCGGACCCGAGAACCGGATCGTCATCCTCCGGAACATCGTAACGCCTGTATTCCTGCTGACCGGTATCGCCTTCATCTTGTTGACTTTCCGCCTGTGCGACCTGCTCTTCTGCAGATTCAGTTACTACTGCGGCGGTTTCTGCCGGGTTGGCATCCCTGAATGGATTCAAACCCCAGAATACATACCCCGATGCCAAGCCAAGCACAAATGCGATGGGAAGCAATGCCAGGAAAAAATGGGAGCGTTTAAATGTAAAGCTGTCTTCCGTTGTCACTATTTAACATATCTCCTTTTTTGGATAAACACGACGAATCTTCTCTGATTCGATCTTGCGATTATATCACGCTCATCAGGTAACAAAGTGGCCACTCATATTGTTCTTATACTTGCGGTTCTTTTTACTCCGAACAATTCTTGTATCCAATCACCCATACTCACCTATTATTCTTATCTCAAGCACAAAATCAACAAGTCATTTCCTGGAATCCCATACTGAGGAAGCTTACCGCTAAAAAACTGGAAAGGATAAATTTTTTTGGATAAAATTTTTCTTGTTCGAGGTAAAATGGTAAAAAATATTGTGTGCGCTTGTCAACTGCCAATTATACAGTTTCATTCTTTCCCCCGCATTTTTTCAATCCCCGCTGCTGCTGGATTTTCCTAAATTAGGGATAGGTTTCTGCCAGCAGCTTCTGTATCGCCGCTTCAGTCTTAACGTATGCCCCTTCGCCGATGTGGACATAGCGGATATGCCCGCGCTTGTCAATCAGGTACAGGGTTGGCCAATAACGATTGTGATATGCCCGCCAATTCTCTCCGTCGTTATCCTGCACAACTGCATAAGATATCTGCAATTCGTTAACTGCATTCTTAAGGCTATCAAAGTCCTCCTCGTACGCAAACTCAGGATAATGGTTGCCAATAACCACAAGACCTTCCGGAGTATATTTTTGATGCCATTCCCTCAACGAGGGAATCACGTTGCGGCAGTTTATTCAACCGAAAGTCCACATTTCCAGCAGCACAACCTTACCTGCTAGTTCCGCCAGGCGCAGCGGGCTGTCGATATTCAGCCAGACATCGTTTTTAATCTCCGGTGCAGGGCCTAAGTCTTCCAGGTCGGATTTGATAGCCTGGTTGGCAGGTGCTGATGTCGCATTCTGGGTTGGGTTCTCCTCAACCATTTCCGATACGCTTTCCTGTGTGTTCTCAGGAGCCATGGAAAGGGGGGTTGGTTGCAGTGTAGAAACAGTGTTTTCCATTACAGCACAACCGCTCGCAAGAATAACCAATAAGATTAAGAGTAAAAACCGCACTATCCGCCTATACCTTTTTGATATTTATGTTTAGTAATTTCAGAGATGGCATTGTAACGTTCAATAATTACGAAAACCTTACACACCAATTAAGAAAACAACCTCCAGCCTGAGAAAGAAAGCTGGAGGTTGTTCAGTCAGCGGCGCACGGCTCGCTAGAGAGGAATTCCTCAGGTGCTCCCTGTACTGCAGGAGGCTGCGCTGCTAAAAGATGCGGAACTGTTTCCTTCCCCTCTGGATGCAAACAATGAGATTTTCTTCTTTACTTCTACGCTGCTGCATCCCGGGCAGGTCACATTACCAGCGCCGTTTGAGCCAAAAACCAGTTCTTCAAATTCCTGTCCGCAGGTTTCACAAACATACTCAAATATCGGCATTTTTACTCCTGGGAAAAATCTCCCGTCAATAATATTTAATGCTTATTATAAACCAATATCTTACTCGTCAAATATTAGATGATACTCAAACAAAAAGGTTACAGAAAAACCGCTGACAACGGAACAAAATAATCATTCCACTCTTTCCAATGCGGAAAGCTATCCACTCCTAAGACCTGTCGTATAATGATGCCCTGGGGAGAAACAGTTGGTATTCGAAATATAATCGTCTATGACTCACATTTAAAAAAAATCACGCAGTGAGCTGGTTAGATGTCAATTCACAAATCTACACAAACACCGGAAGTTGAAATGATAAAAAATGAAACCATAAACATAATGCTCAACCGTAAATCAATCCGCCGTTATGAGGAAATGATGCCCTCCCAGGAGGTTGTCGCGACCATTGTGCGCGCCGGACAGCAAGCGCCCTTTGCATCCCAGCTCGCCAGCCTTTTGCTGCGCCGCGATCCTGAGCGCAATAAATTCAACGCGCCTCTGCTTTTTACTGTATGCATAGATGCCTATAAATGGGGACTGATTATGGAGCAGCGCAACTGGCAGATGATGGCTGATGATTCCCAGTTAATCCTGCTGGGAATGCAGGACGCCGCCCTGATGGCCGAAAACATGGTGATCGCCGGGGAGAGTCTCGGATTGGGAAGTTGTTTTCTGGGAAACGCTCCCTACAAATCGGAAGAAATCATCGCCGAATACAATCTGCCGCCAAGAGTTTTTCCAATGGTCCAGCTTACCATGGGTTACCCTGCTGAAAGTCCACCTCCCAGGCCGCGCTACCCGATGGAATTCGTGCTCTTTGAAGGTTCCTATCCTGAATTTACACATTCCGAAATCAGATCTGCCATGGCACAGATGGATGAAGGCTACCTTGCCCAGGACTATTACCGGTTGAACAAAGCCATGATTCCGATCAAAATTGACCGTGAGGAGGCCTTTACGCTGAAAAGCTACAGCTGGACGGAGCACATCTGCCGCAAATGGGGACAATGGAGCTTCTCGGAAAACTTTGTGGATCAGCTCCAGAAATGCGGCTTCCAGATCAGCCCGAATTCGATCCGCGAATCAGGACAGGGCTAATCTATCCTGAAACGGGTCACGGATCCGGGTAATTTTTCCACTACTCCAAGAATGAAGCCCAGAACAATCGTTTTCCTGCTGTTTGCGGTTTTTACTCTCCTGTCTGGATGCAACGAAGTTCAGGCTACGCCAGCTCAAAATACTTTCACAGTCCTGTATACCAATGATGAGCATGGCTGGATTTCTGGCGTTCAAGAGGATAAAGGCGCAGCCAATCTTGCTGGGCTCTGGTCCGAAGAGGGCTATTACGATGACGAAAAGCTGCTTATCCTGAGCGGAGGCGACAACTGGGTGGGCCCCGCGGTCTCTACCTGGCACAAGGGAGAGAGTACGGTGGAGGTCATGAACGCCATTGGCTATGACGCCGTGGCTGTCGGCAACCATGAGTTTGACTTCGGGATGGAAGTGTTTGGGGACCGTATCGCCCAGGCAGAATTTCCCTACTTAAGCGCGAATATGCGCTACAGGTCAACCGGGCAGGTGCCGGTCGATCTGGGCATCCTGCCCTATACCATCATCAAGTTAGATGACCTGAATATCGGGATAATCGGTCTTACAACTGTACAGACCCCAGCAGTCACCAATCCAGAATATATCTCCGATTTCGAATTTCTTCCGTACCGGGAAACGCTGGAAGAGTTCATCCCACTTATGCGCCAGGAAGGAGCTGGGGCTATCCTTGTTATCGCCCATATCTGCTCCGACGAACTAACCCGGCTTGCCTGGCAGTTAAAAAGCCAGGATATCATTTTTATGGGGGGAGGTCACTGCCATGAATTCTTCACCCGCAGAATAGCCGGTGCGGTCCTTATGTCTGCCGGCTCAAAACTGGAAGGTTATGGACTAGCCAGGTTCGAATATAACCCAAAAACTGGACAGACCCGGCCCATCGACTACGCCATCCAAATAAATACCAACGGCCACCCAAAAAAGGATATCGCAAGCATCGTCAACCGCTGGGAATCAAAAACGAAAGCAGAACTTGGAGAAGCGATTGGTTACCTGGAAGAAGAAATCCCCCGCCGGAGTCGCTTGATGGAAGGTTTGATCACCAACACCTGGCTTGAGTGCTATCCAGCCGCAGATGCTGCTATTACAAACCGGGGCGGCATCCGGGATGGATTGCCCTCGGGTGAGATAACCCGGGAGCATATCATAAGCGTTCTGCCATTTGATGACACACTTGTCGCTGTTGAATTGACCGGAGATCAACTAATCCATGTCCTGGAACGAGGCAAGAACCCGGCATACAGCGGCGTCGAGTCCGCCGAAAGAGGCTGGTTCATGACCATAACAGGCGAGCCGGTAGTCGGGGATAAAATTTACACAGTTCTGGTCAATGATTTCATGTATGCCGGCGGGGACGGTTATGAAGAACTAGCTGAATTCGACCCGGACGCAGTTTTTACATCCACGGGTTGGCGTGAGCCTCTAATCGAGTGGATAAAGAGCCAGCATTCTTCCCAGCAGAACCCGCTCGATCCAGCGGTCAACCGGCTTGTTCAGTAGAATTTTTTAAGAAGGTCTTTTTTCTAAATATGATGCTGCACAAAAGAATGCTTAAGACCTTTTCCACACCCTG
>JBJYWI010000028.1:0-11181 GCA_046259385.1 Anaerolineales bacterium | reverse complement strand
CTTACAGAATCAGATTACCTTGAATCCAGATTTGTGAGAATCTCATACAGTGACAGACTGATCTCCGAATTTGCTCATTCTTTCGGTCAACCAGATATCCGTTTAACAATCGATAAAACAAACCGAAAAATTACATCCGTGAATGTCGTCAGGGATGCAGTATGTGGTTGTGCTCGCTTTGCTGCAGAAGGATTATTAAAAATATCAGTTGATGATGCTGAGGAGAAAGCAGGATTGCTCCATCATCATTTTCCGTGTCTTGCATCAATGGGGAAGGATTCAGATTTTGGGGATACATTAATGCATATCTCTGGAAACTTACTCAAAGAAAATATAAACAAACAGGTAAAGGCATATAAAGATATTCGATATTTCACACCGGGAAATCGAAGTGAATAATCGTGACCATTCTTAAGCAAACCTCAGGGGGTGGCTATAATAGATCGTATTGATTTCCTTGGTTCTTCTCGAGTTTTCGATTTTTGCTGTTGGAATATTTTTATTGCGCCAATTACCGAAAAAATTGCTCGGATACCTGTAAGTAAAATAATTAATCCACTCGCTATACCTGCAAGGAGGATTATCATTTGCCTAAGTAATTTTGGCAAATATAACTTCCAATCCGGATAAGAAATCAGTTCTGATCTTAATTTTTCCTGAAACTCGTGTCGGGGATTTATGATCTGAAAAATATTTTCCAGTTCATATTCTATGCTTTTAAGATCCTTTCTAAAAAATGATGGTTGATTTGTTTTCTGTTGGAATGAAGTCATGATTCCTCCACGGGGTAGGCAACAATGCCTATAGTGCCTGGACCTAAATTCGCAGCTATTCCTGTTGATAATTCTGTCATTATTAACTCATTGCAATTAAAAACATTTCGCACCATATCATACAGAATCTCACCTGCTTTTGGGTCTTCCGAATGAACAACTGCCATATTCACCAGTTGCTCTCCTAGTCTGTTCCGCATTTTTTCTACAATAAACTCAAGTGACCGACGCCTTGTGCGGACTCTATCGCCCATTTCCAGAATACCATCCCTCAAAACAATAATTGGTTTTACCTTCAACAAAGATGCGAAGGCGGCTTGCAGGGCTTTTACTCTTCCGCTCATCCTTACATATTCCAAAGTATCCAATGTGAAGATTACATGAATATTAAGGGCAATATATTTCATTCTCTCAACAAATTGTTCAAGTGAAACATCTCTCCGATTTAATTCTCGTGCTTCTTTGCACATGTATCCCTGTGAGGCCGTCCCAGCTCTGGAATCGATTGGAATAATGTTATATTTTCCAACTAATTCTTTTGCCGCCATAACAGCTGAATTGAAAGTGCCAGACAACTTTCCTGTTACATGTATCGAAAGAATAGTATCATTTGGTTCTGCTATCTTCTTATAAAACTCGATAAACTGGTTTGGAGTTGGTTGTGATGTTTTTGGGATTACTCCGCTTTCCTTTACAAGCGCATAATATTCAGAGTTGCTTATATCTATCCCCTGCAGGTAGGTTTTTTCACCAAATTGAATATTGATCGGTATAATATCAATTTTATATGCTTCCGCCCATCCCGGAGGTAAATCTCCTGCGCTATCCATTACAATCCTCAACATCATTTTTCCTTTTTTACATGCTGTAATGATTATTTACAATCTTTAGATTTGACCATTTCCTCTCGCAGAATAAGTAATGTTCGGTGGTATAGACTCTTAATGGCTCCTTCTGTTCTGCCCATTATTTTGCCAATTTCCGCATTTGACAGGTGTTCAACATATTTCAATAATAATAATTGCTGCCGCTCAGGTGGGAACGATCGGACAAGGTCCATCAATATCTGTTGTTCTTCGGAAAAAAGCATTTCATTTTCTGGATGGAATTGAGTATTCGTAGAAATAATACTTTCATCAAGCTGAATTTCCTTTCGACGGCTGTTATCGCGATGCCAGTTGGCTACAAGGTTATGCGCAATACGGTACAACCAGGCAGAAAATGGTAGTCCACGGTTATCATAGTTGCCTATATGCCTTAATGCTCGATAAAAAACCCTTTCTGTCAGGTCTTCGGCGTCATTTCTATTTCCAGTTCGATAATACACATATGAATATATCTTGCTGACATAACGTTCGTACAGCAATCCAAATGCTTGACGGTCACCATTTGATGCAAGATTCAGAAGCTCATCATCGCTTCTTCCAGGCATTTTTAAGTCCTTAACTGGTGGGGTTTGCGACGATTGCTAAAGATATTCAAAGAATCTTTGCATGTATAGTTGCTTATTGAAACCCCATATGAAAATAAAAGTTGCTTCGAGTATATCATGGCAGATAGTATTAAAGGAAAGGGTTTATAACATACAAATGGTATAATATCCGTACGGGGATGAAAGGTCTCGACGGGAGAGGCTGGCCCCGGATTGCGAGCCGAGAGGCGCCGTTCTCGTTAAATCAGCGCAAACAATAAGTGCCAACCGCACTGAATATGCAGCTCTCCCGCTCGCCGCATAAGCGAGCTGATGAGCGCATGATCCTAACAACAGGATCACGTCCTCTTGTTCCGTACTCCGATCGGGAGCAATGCAGGGCGACAAAAAGATTGGAGTGCAGCACGTCTACACCGCTAAACGTGAATAAGGGAAGCTTTCGGGCTTCAGCGGTTAGCCAGTCGGTTTCTTTTGTTGGTCCGGTGCTTTCTGGCGAATAAAATAGATCAACTACGCTCGTAGATATCCGAGGGACGATTCTTTCGGACTCGGGTTCGATTCCCGACATCTCCACAAATTTCACTGCATAGATATATTTAAGCAGTGAATTTTTTTTAATTTCCTGAAATATAATGTTTAAAAATTGGATATTAAATAATTCCAATTATTATTCCAGCTTCTTCAATATCGCTTATTGCCTTGGAAATCTCATCTGACTCGTGTGCTGCTGTTATGGTTGCCCTTAATCTAGCGAGCCCGGGAGGAACTGCGGGAGAAACAACGGGTAAAACAAATGAACCCCTGTGCTGCGCTTCCCGCGTCATACTGTATGCATTTTCATCACTCCCGCATACAATAGGAACGATTGCGGTTTCTGTAAAAAGAGTGTCAAAGCCACGATCCTTGATTCCCGAAATAAATTGATTTGTATTTTGATTAAGTTTTGCGACTCTCCATGGTTCATCCATGATTACTTTAAAAGCTTCATTTGCAGCTGCAGCTTGAGCTGGGGGTAGAGCTGCAGAAAAAATATATGCTCTACTAGCATGCCTGAGATATTCGATCAATTCCTTTCTGCCTGCAACATATCCTCCAACAGACGGGATTGTTTTACTTAAAGTCCCCATTTTGACATCGATTGTGCCTTCCAGATCGAAGTGCTCTTCAATTCCCCTTCCTTTTTTACCAAGAACACCAACAGAATGGGCTTCGTCGATCATCAGCCAGGTTTTATACTTTTTACATAATTCAACAAGCCTAGGAAAATCAATAATGTCCCCATCCATGCTGAAAACTGAATCCGCGACTACCATCTTCGTCGCATCCGCTGGAATCTGTTCTAGTCGTTTTTTCAATGCCTCCATATCATTATGCTTGAATCTGAGGAATTTCGCTCCAGACATTAAACACCCATCGACAATACTTGCATGGTTAAGCTTGTCGCAGATAACGTAATCACCACGTCCCAGCAGTGTTGAAATAACTGTTACATTCGTCGCATACCCAGAAGAATAAGTCACTGCATCTTCAGTGCCTTTGAACTCCGATATTGTTTCTTCTAACTCTTTATGAACTGACAAAGAGCCTGCTAATAAGCGAACCCCATGGGTTCCAGTTCCATATTTATCCACTGCAATTTTTGCAGCTTCATTTATCCTTGGATGACCAACTAAGCCAAGATAACTGTATGATGCATACATTCCCATTTCCCGCCCTCTTACAATTACCCTGGATCCCCCTTTGAGTTCTGAAATCGGTTGATTATAAAAATACAAGTCATTCTGACGTGCTTGTTCAACCCGATTTTTCATATACAAGACCCGTTGGGTAATCATATCCTTGTTATTGCTGAAATCCATCACGTTCTCCTGAATATTTAATTCAAATCTAGATATTTAATTCCTATTTCTCTTCAATTAATGCCTTTAGGCTTTGTTCATCGATAATATTAATTCCAAGTGATTTTGCTTTTTCAAGTTTCGATCCAGGATTTTCACCCGCAACAACGTAATCTGTTTTCATGCTAACTGAACCCGTCACTTTACCGCCTTTGGATTGGATGTATTCCTTTGCTCCATTTCTGCTAAAACCTTCCAATGAACCCGTTATTACAAAGGTTAATCCAGAAAGTGGATTTTCTTCTCTCATCAATTCATATTTTTCCTTGACTGGCCAAACTCCTTCTTGTCTTAATTTCTCCAGAATTTTAATATTTGCTGGTAATGAAAACCAATCAACAATTGCTTGAGCAGTATTAGGTCCAAACCCTTCAATGGCCTCGATATCATCTCTGGTTGCATTTGATAGCTCATCTAAAGTTGAAAATTTATTGGCGAGATCATTAGCAGCAACTTCCCCAACTCCACGTATTCCAAGCCCGATGATTAGCCTGTTCAATGGATTACTCCGAGCAACGTTAATAGCCTCAAGCAAATTTTCGACTTTTTTTTCTGCGAATCCCTCTAAGTTTATTAAATCCTCGTGTTTTAAGCGAAATATATCCGCTACATCTACAATAAGTTTCTCAGCAACAAGCAGCTCAACTGTGCGACCTCCAAGACCAACAATATCCATAGCCCCTCTGGAAACAAAATGTTCGACATTACGAATGAGCTGTTCCGGACAGGCTGCATTCATGCAATACCATGCAACTTCCCCTGGAACATTTTCTATGGGCTCGCCACATACTGGACAACTATCTGGAATAGTAAATTTGATTTCCTTGCCACTTCTTGCTCCTTTTACAGGACCAATAATGTATGGGATCACTTCCCCAGCTCTTTTCACAAGCACCTTATCGCCTATGCGAATATCCTTATCAAATATATAATCAAAATTGTGCAAAGTAGCTTGTTTTACTATTACTCCCCCAATATTTACCGGTTTTAGTACGGCGTATGGTGTAAGCACACCGGTTCTTCCAACATTAATTTTAATCTCAAGAAGATCTGTAGTCACTTCTTCAGATGGGAATTTATATGCCACAGCCCCGCGTGGATCCTTACCAACATATCCCAATTCTGAGGATAATTCCAGATCATTTATCTTGATTACCATGCCATCTACTTGGTATCCCAAATTTTTCCGTTTATCGATCCACGATTCACATTCTCTAATTGCACCTTTTATGTCGCTATGAATAGATGCATATTTTGTAACTGGAAACCCCAGCTTTCTCAAATAATTCAATAGGTTCCATTGCGTATTGGGAATTCTCCCAAAAGCAGTGACGATGGAATACACAAGCAGATTCAATGGCCGCGATGCAGTCAATCCAGGGTCTTTCTGCCTCAAAGATCCGGCAGCGGTATTCCTTGGGTTGAGATAAACTTTCTCACCTTCCTCTTCAAGTTTCTTGTTTAATTCAATAAAATCATCGATATAGATAAATACTTCCCCCCTCACAACTATATATTCCGGTATTTCAAAACCATCTGGTTCAATCGGAATTCTTAAAGGTAGGGAATACAATGTTCGTAAATTGTGGGTTATATCTTCCCCAACTTCACCGTTTCCTCGTGTTGCTCCCTGTGTAAACATGCCATCGCGGTAATGTAGCACAACTGACAATCCATCAATTTTGGGTTCAACAACAAATTGAGTATCTCTAACTCTCTCATCCAGACGGACTAATCTCTCATACCAGGCGAGGGCTTCATCACTTCCAAATGCATTTCCCAGGCTTAGAATTGGCGCTGGATGTTGAATTTTATTGAAGCCCTCTGAAATAACGCCACCAACCCTTTGCGTGGGCGAATCGGGAGTAATAAGTTCAGGATTCTCTGCTTCGATTTTCTTTAACTCAGCCAGCAGTCGATCAAATTCAGAATCGCTGATTACAGGATCATCCAGGACATGGTACCGGTAGTTATGGAAATTTATCTCTTTCCGCAACTCCTGAATTTTTGAGTGCAGATTTTTATTCATAGCAAGTAAAATCAATCTCGGTATTATAGCTCAAACAAAAATATTAATTCTTCGATATTTTTAGAGAGCTTTTTTTGACGCCAAATTATTTCTTTGAAAGGTAACCGCTACACCCCACAGGATCACTCCTATATTAAAAACCATCACAAACCAGGCGAATTTTGAGAAGCGGGTAAATGTCATAAGCAATCTCAATGTTACGAAATACCTAAAACATTTCTGATTGGACTGGAAACTTGAAGTCTGTTATTTCTAGACCAACGATTTTTTTAAACTCGTTTGCAGTTTCAGGTGAAAAACCTGAGTAGTCATTATTAAAATAACCATAAATGGTATTAATTCCTGTTTTCTTATCATTCATTCTCTCAACCCAATTCTTCAAAACTACCTGCCTATTGATCGAAGCTTTTGTAAAATTTTGAAATGTCCCGTGTTTTCCTATCCAGCGAATATACAGGAAATCGGTTGTGGGGTTAATTTCATTCGGTACATTGGGATATTCAGTTGCTGCCCAGCAGATATCATTTTCTCTCAATATATTCACAAATATTGGTGATTTTTTATTCCCTTCTATCTCGAACCATGATTTATCACGCATCTCAATCGCATACCTTATTCCATCCGGGAGAGATTTTAAGAATTCAGTGGTGGGTCCAATCTGTTCCACACCGAAGAATGGCGGCATCTGTATTAACACAACCCCTAGTTTTTCTCCCAGTTCTTTAACCCTTTCAACAAATTCTTTCGTTTCGTATTTCACATTTCTTAATCCAGCATCATGAGTTATTGAACGCGGCATCTTAACGCTGATTTTGAAATCCATTGGTGTTATTGTTTTCCAGCGTAGTACTTTGCTTCTATTCGGCGTTCCGTAGAAGGTTGAATCGATCTCAACGCTGTTGAAAAAACGGCTATAATAACTTAAAAATCTATCCTGTCTTAATCCCTTTGGATAGAAATTTCCAATCCAATCTTGAAAACTGAATCCCATAGTCCCGATAAACCAATTAATACCTCCTGATGAAGAGATCATGCTTGAAGAGAAGATAATTTTTTACGGTGTAAAGTGGTGTTGGCAGAGCAGGCGTGCGCGCCATTTGCTGGACAAACATAATGTACCATACAAATTCGTGAATATTGACAAAGACAAAGACGGAGAATTGTTTGTTCTGAAAACAAACAAAGGAATGAGAAGTGTTCCAACAATTGTATTCGAGGATGGATCAATTCTTGTTGAACCAACTAACTCCCAGATAGAGGAAAAGCTGGGTATGTCATAAATTGAAGCAAGTGATAGATTAAAAATACAAATAATTAAAAGGTATTTTAAATGTCGGATACTATCCTGATCGTTGAAGGTGATTAAACGCTTCAAGAAACACTCGCTTAAAATCTGATAAAGCAAGGATACCAAGGATTATCCACATCTGATGGTCAATCAGGTTTACCTTGAGCTTGTGATAGTGATGCTAACAAATCCAGGGATGTTCTAACGGGCAAATATGTTCATGTGGGTCACCCACAATCTTGAACGATTACCTGATCGGGTTACGAATATCTGCGATAATCCTATATTTATTGTAACTTGGGAGTTGATGGAATTATCCGAATCTAATGATTAATTAAACAATAACATTGAATACTCATAAACTAATTTTTTAAATATTGTACATACTAAATAAATGACCAAGTTCTCCATCTTCGTAAGTCAAATCAATATAGTATAAATTTTTCGAAACTAAAAAATAATTCGCCCAGATATAAATAAAAAAATTCGAGGAGTATCTGATTTTTCGAATTGTAATTTTAAATAGCAACTGAAAAGTAATCACCCCATACGACCAGTTATATAACTCTCTGTTGTTTCCTTTTCTGGCCTGGTGAATAATTTTTCAGTATTTGAAAATTCAATTAATTCCCCCAACCAAAATAAACCGGTGAAATCAGATACTCTTGCCGCCTGCTCCATGTTGTGGGTTACAATGATTACAGTATATTGCTTCTTCAAATCGTCAATCAATTCCTCAAGTGTTGCAGTTGCCATCGGGTCCAAGGCTGAGGCTGGCTCATCCATTAAGATTACTTCAGGTTTCACAGCGATGACTCTTGCTATGCACAACCTTTGTTGTTGTCCGAGAGATAGACTGAGCGCATTTTCACTTAGATTATCTTTAACCTCTCCCCATAAACCAACACTCTTAAGGCTATATTCGACTAACTCACTAAGTTCATTTCTACTACCCACCAAACCTAATCTTCGGGGACCGTAAGTAACATTATCAAAAATTGTTTTCGTGAATGGGTTGGGTTTTTGAAAAACCATTCCAACCTTTTGCCGTAAGTCGGGAAGGTTTATTTCTGGATCATAAATATCCTTCCCATCTAACAATATTTTCCCTGTAACCGTTGTATTCGGTATTGTATCGTTCATACGGTTGAGACATCTGAGGAATGTAGATTTACCACAACCAGAGGGACCGATTAATGCCGTAACCCGATTTCTGTAAATGTTAATATTTATCCCGTTGAGGGCTTTTATTTCTCCGTAATAAAAGCTCAAATTTTCAATTATAAATTTTTCTTTAAGGCCAATCATAAAATGAATTCTACTAGATAATCAATTAATAATTACTTGAGACATACAATATGATTAGAGACTTGTCTCACATTTTAATTATAGATATAATCGCACGGATGGATAAATTAAAAATTTGTTTTATCCTGATTATCGCTCTGTTAATATATGGCTGCTCAGATACCAACACTAGTACTGAGGATATAAGTCCCGGAAATTCAAATATTTATATTGAGAATAAAGGCTCAGACACTATCGTTAATCTGGCTCTTGCCTGGGCTGAAGAATACCAGTCACTCCATCCTGAGATCCGTATATCCGTTACTGGAGGTGGTTCAGGAACGGGTATCGCTGCATTGATCAATGGAACAGTTGATATCGCTAATGCCTCAAGAAAAATAAAAGAAGAAGAATTTCAAAATGCAGTTGATAATGGAATCGTACCTGTTGAGCATATAATTGCCAAAGATGCAATTGCAGTCATTGTTAATCAATCCAATCCCATAGAAAAATTAACGCTACAGCAAATTTCAGATATTTACTCAGGGAAGATCAAAAATTGGAGTGAAATTGAAGGGTATGATCACCCAATTGTCCTCCTATCCCGGGAGACGAATTCTGGCACCCACGTATATTTTCTGGAACAAGTTCTGAGACTTGGAGATAAAAATAACAAGACTCTATTCTCACGTGAAACACTTCTCCTTCCTTCCTCCGAAGGTATAAGTTCTGAAATCCGCTTAAACCCGAATGCAATAGGATATGATGGTTTGGGATATGTAACCCCTGACCTGAAAGTGATAGCCATTTCTAATAATGAGGATGGTGGCTATATATACCCAACAGAGGAATCGGTGTTAAATAATACTTATCCGATAGCGCGTGATCTATATATGTATACAAATGGAGATCCCTCAGGCGCGATAAAGGATTATATCGATTGGCTTTTTACTCCCGAAGCTCAAAAGATCGTTTCTGAGCTTGGATTTGTACCAATGACCAACCAAAGATAAATTAATTCAATAATAAGATACTCATCAACTGCAGAAATATGAATTACCAAATGAATTCCCTATTAAGAGATAAACAGAGAAAAAAATATCGATATGCCCAATTGCTTATTCCAAATAATCAATGAGAAAAAATAACCACTATTTTGAATTTATTATCACCCGAATAATCAAGTTAACTGGTTATTCAGCAATAATCTTTGTTATTTTGATTTTTTTCTTTTTGGTCAATGAAGGTTTGCCTACACTTTTGGAGGTACCTTTAAATTCACTCCTCAATGATCGCTGGTATCCAATCGAAGGTTATTACGGTATTTATCCTTTAATTATAGGATCTCTGGTAGTAACTGTGGGGGCGACTTTAATTGCCATACCGATTGGTTTGTGTACTGCTGTCTTTATATCCGAAATTGCTCCTGAGTGGGTGAGGGATATCCTCAAACCCTCCGTGGAGATTTTAGGAGGAATCCCATCTGTAGTTCTTGGTTTTCTGGGTATTATTATCCTTTCTCCATATTTACGAGAATTACTAAATTTGCCCACCGGACTTTCTGCATTTACAGGTTCGATCTTACTGGCTGCCATGTCCTTGCCAACAATTGTTTCAATTGCAGATGATTCACTGGATGCAGTACCCCTTTCATATAGAAATGCCTCAATAGCTCTTGGTGCCACAGATTGGCAAACAATCTGGCACGTCACTGTTCCTGCTGCCCGCTCAGGAATTCTAACTGCGTTTATGTTGGGGATAGGAAGAACAATTGGAGAGACAATGACAGTGATGATGGTTACCGGCAATGCACCAGTGTTGTTTAGGGGATTCAGTGCTTTCTTTTACCCAGTCAGAACGATGACTGCAACAGTTGCCGCTGAAATGGGTGAGGTTGCTACTGGTAGTATCCACTACCATGTCTTATTTTTCGTTGGAATGATCCTTTTTCTATTTTCCCTTATTATTAATCTCACTGCTTCTGCTGTAGTTTTTAGACAACGAAAACGATCCGAGCGATTGCTATCTTGAGATAATGAAGATATTTGATGATTAGAGAATATTTGTCAACTCCTAACATACGGCTCAGAATCCAACGGCTTGGATATATTTTTCTCACATTAATCGCTATAGCGACAATGATTCCAATTTTAGCAATTGTTGTTCATATATTTCTTGAGGGTTTATCAGCGATTTCATGGGAATTCTTGACTGGCTACCCAAGGGATGGGATGCGGGCCGGTGGGATCTTTCCTGCGATAATTGGCACACTTTTCTTAACTATTGGTACAGCTATATTTTCAATTCCAGTAAGCCTAGGTGCAGCTATTTATCTTGCAGAATATGCACCAGATAATCGCTGGACAAGGATAATCCGGATCGCGATCATAAATCTGGCAGGTATACCTTCTGTTGTCTATGGTTTATTTGGTTTAGGCTTATTTGTGATTTTCTTACAATTTGGTACAAGCATA
>JBJYWI010000027.1:0-2325 GCA_046259385.1 Anaerolineales bacterium | reverse complement strand
AGGGTCGCTCATGAACCCACTATACACTTACGAGAGCGAAATGGATACCCCCCTTTACAGGTTTATTAAACCTACCGATAGTAACTTCCTAAACGATTTTTGCCGATATAACATGATTGGAGAAACCCGACAACTTAATGACTATGAAAGAGCAAAATCGTCTGGCTCATTTGCTACACTTTCAAAAGGTCTTACTCATTATAAACTATCTGGACCTTCGGATGGAAAGGTAGTTGTTCTTATTCACGGAATCGTTGGCCCTTTTGGAATTTGGAAAAAAGTTGCTGATTCATTGTTGAGTCAAGGATATAGGGTTATTCAATATGACTTATATGGACGGGGATATTCTGATCGCCCAGATGTCAATTATGACCTGGATTTGTTTATCAACCAGCTTTCCGAACTATTCGAGGTTCTCTCTATTAGAAATACAATTTATCTCGTTGGCTGGTCACTCGGTGGAATGATAGCGGTTGGTTATACTGCAAAGTATTCAGATAAAATCGAAAAACTTATCCTTATAGCACCTGCCGGTGTTGGACTTTCACGTCCCTTAAACGCTAGAATTGCAATGATTCCTTTCTTGGGAGAAATGTTAATGGGACTTTTTGGGCGTCAGATCATAATTCGATCCATCTCAAAGGAACTTCACGGCAGTGAACACATAAATGAATTTCGTGACCTCGTGACTGAACAGATGCAATATCAAGGATATTTAAGGGCATTTCTTTCTACTCTCAGATGCTGCGCTTTTGAGGATGCAACCGAGGATTTCCGGACCATTGGAAAATTGGGGCTTTCTGTCTTAATGATTTCGGGTTCAGAGGATTCGATTATAAAACCATCGGCACGCAGAAGAATTTGTGAGCTTATCCCTCATCTTCAGTATAGTGAAGTTTTGGATACAGGGCATATGCCAACCTTTGAGCGACCAACGGAAGTCAGCCGTATTTTAAATGATTTTATTTCCTCCGGTTCGGAGTAACAGAGTCCTTCTGCTGAGTTCGACACTAAAGGATTAAATCAATAACAGGCTTATTTATTGAATGATTGTACCTGCTTTGTATCTATATAAAATCGGTTCCCTGTAAATTTCGGATATTGTAAACTTATCTCGACTCAGGGTGTTGTCAGAACCATTTATCTGTTTCTGGTACAATTAGAGGTGTATTATGAATATTCAATCGTATTTCTACAATTGTTCGTGGGAGTATATCGATTCAATTGATCCGACCTTTAGTAGTCAGATAAAGGACTTATTTAAGAAAATACCTGAGGCACAGGATGATAAAGCATTTATATCGAATGTTTTTTGGATTCTTGCCTCTAACGGGTGGAGTTTCAGAGAGTTACCTGAATCTATTTCTAATGTTCCGCCTTCTGGTTTAAAGGTCAATTTTGAATTGTCTGAAACTAAAAAACAGAATAATTTTGACTTATGCTCCGCTTCACTGAAACCTGATACACCTAAGTACAATGATTTTGCAAAGTCTTTGAATGATCAAATAATCCATCTTAATATCGCTGTGCAAGAATCTGAAAAGCTAACAGTTGATTTTACCAATTTTCAGCTTGCATACACTGAGAAAAGAATACCGTTTGGCATCGAACTGGTGCCGATGCAATCACCTGACCCGGATGGCGCCTGTTTCGATCTGGGGGTCGAATTATTATCAATGTTAAAATTTGAGTGTCCAATCTGGTTGATAGGGTTGAGATAAAAGATATTCAAATTTATCAGTTATACAATTTTCGTTGAATTGATTGCCCATGATGAATACCTATTTGCAAAATATTTGACCCATAATAATTGCAGATACTGTGTGATCACCAGAAATTTACCGATTGAATAGCGGGATTATTAATCGTTTTGGAAAACGCAGGAAACTGCGTTTTTTCTTTCAGACAGAAAAAATTGTCCAGTTTGGATCGCAGGTCAATATTCTAAATCGAAAACAGATATCAGGATGAAAACTGGTCTGCAGTAGCTTGTAAATCATTTGCAAGCGAAATTAACGCGGATACTCAGGCAGCTTGTGTAATGCCAGTCAGCGGTAGGATGAAGTGGATTATGCCTTTTCATTAATCGAATGAACGGTCCAAGGAACCCTTGAAATCAATTTCCCGTTGCGGTCATATCGTTCAAATACAATTTTATTATTTTCGAGGATGTATTTCGAGGAGGTCTTAGAAATATCCCACCTGTCATCGGAACCAGAGCGCTCGGCAGGAATGCTCGGAGTCGGCGTGTAACTGCTTGGAATTGGGAAAATTCCAGTATGGTTTGTAGGTTCAATCATGGGTATACGCCCCATTATATTTATC
>JBJYWI010000026.1:0-6877 GCA_046259385.1 Anaerolineales bacterium | reverse complement strand
TCCCCATATTTACTGTACTATGGAAGATATGTTCGTAACGAGGCGTATGTTGCCTTTTTTGGTGTGGTAATTCTATGGGCTTTCTTACGTTATCTAGAGACGGGAAAAAACCGATATCTTTACTGGTTAACTGCGGCGACTGCGCTTCATTTTACAGCAAAAGAAACAGCTTTTATTTACACTGCCCAATTAATGATATTCATAGCAGGATATTTGTTATTACGAATCCTGAAGAATTCCTGGAATAAACCTAATCTAAAGAAGTTCTTTTCAGGTTTCTTAATTCTGGGGATTTGCTTATTGTTGATTGCTGGTTTAATGACATTGATCAATCAGGATACTGTGGCACAGAACTCGGAAAGTCAAATCACCGCTACAAATGAAACAGGTAGTGAGACGGTCTCGTTATTAAGTAGTGTGCCATTACCTTCCTTGATAATGTTCATACTCAGTGGGATTGCGCTGATTGTTTCCGTAATTTTGCTTGTGGTCGGTTACTCTTCTCAGAGATTGAAGGGGGAAAGATCTTTTGATGTCTTGATTCTATTGTTTACCCTTGTCCTGCCGCACCTGAGTGCACTACCAGCACGAGTGATGGGGTGGAGCATCCCGACCAACGCAGGTCAAGTTCAAAATATCACGTCTACCAGTATTTTACAGATTGGTATATTTTTAGTACCGCTAATTTTGATCTCTGTTCTCATTGGAATTTGGTGGAGCCCACGCAGATGGCTGGCAAACGCAGCCATATTCTACGCAATATTCACTGTATTCTACACAACTGTGTTTACAAATGGAGCTGGATTTTTTACAGGGCTGGTCGGCTCCTTAGGATATTGGTTAGAACAGCAGGGGGTAAATCGAGGCAGCCAACCCTGGTATTATTATGGACTTGTTCAAATCCCTATTTACGAGTACCTTCCAGCTTTAGGCACAATCTTGCTGGTTGTCGTCTTAATGTTCCGGAAATGGTTTTTCTCCAAGGATAATCAGTATGCAGAAACAGATTATCAAAATAACCTTATCAGCCTTTATAAAGAAAAACAGGAGGTATTTCAGGCTCCGTTTTTAGGGTTGATCATTTTCTGGTCGTTCACAAGTTTGCTTGCATATACAGTCGCAGGGGAAAAAATGCCATGGTTGACAGTTCATATCGCATGGCCGTTGATTTTATGTGCAGCCTGGTTTTTTGGAAAATTAATCGAATCTATCAATTGGAAAAAATTCAAGGAAAACCAGGGCTGGTTATTAGTGATTGTGTTAATCATTTTTATCTTAAGTTCTTTATCAACTTTTGCATCAATCCTAGGGTTAAATCCGCCGTTTCAGGGAAAGACTCTCGAACAACTGCGCGATACCAGCTCATTTGTTGTGAGTTTTATCACCGGAATCGCGAGTGGAATAGGATTGCTGTACCTATTAAAAAGGTGGACCTTCACTCAGTTTGTTTTTGTTGCAGTACTTACAGGATTTGCATTTTTAGGAATGCTAACAGCAAGAACCAGCGCGCAGGCAGCTTATATCAATTACGATAACGCAAACGAATTATTGGTTTATGCTCACTCAGGTGGTGGTGTGAAAACAGCACTACAACAAATCGAAGAAATTTCAAAGCGTACAACAAACGGACTGGCAATAAATGTAGCGTATGATAATGAAACATCCTACCCTTATTGGTGGTACCTGCGTAATTACGATAATGCTGTTTATTTTGGAGCAGATCCTACACGCAGCCTAAGAGAATCTGATGCGATTCTGGTGGGCGATGCCAATTATGGAAAAATTGAGCCGGTTGTTGGTCAGGCATATAACGAATTTGAATATATACGGATTTGGTGGCCGAACCAGGATTATTACAATCTCACCTGGGAGAAAATCAGAAACGCAACTACAGATCCTGAAATGAGGGCGGCTTTATTTCAGATTTGGTTGAACCGTGATTATTCATTGTACGGACAGGTAACAAATAAAGACATGAGTCTCCCCAACTGGTCTCCTTCTGCAAGGATGAAACTATTTATCCGAAAGGATATCGTAAATAAATTATGGAATTATGGGGCAGTTCCATCCCCAGAACTAATCCAGGCAGACCCATATGAAGGTAAAGAAACCCAAATTACTGCTGACAAAATAATTGGCACCCAGGGTGACCAACCCGGACAATTCAATAAGCCACGTGGAATTGCTGTAGCGGAGGATGGCAGCTTATTTATTGCTGATTCAGATAACAATCGAATCCAGCATTTATCTCCCGATGGTGAAGTTATTAATTACTGGGGAGGTTTTGGCGATGTAAGCGCTGGAAATGCACCTGGTGGTCTGTTCAATCAACCCTGGGGTATCGAAGTAGGTCCGGACGGTTCGGTTTATGTCGCGGACACCTGGAATCACCGTATTCAGAAGTTCACAACGGAAGGTGAATTTTTGACGATGTGGGGATATTTTGGCCAAGGTGAATCAATTGATGCCATGTGGGGACCGAGAGATATCGCTTTCGATAAAAATGGGAATGTTTACATTACGGATACAGGAAATAAGAGGGTAGTAATTTTTGACCAGGAAGGTAATCCTCTGGATGAGTTTGGAGAACCGGGCTTGCTTCCCGGACAATTTGATGAACCTGTTGGTATAAGTATTGATGAGGAAGGGTTTTTATTTATTGCAGATACGTGGAACCAGCGCATCCAGGTTTTTTCACAAGTAGATGATGAATCTTTCAATTATATCCCCGAAACTGAGTGGGATGTAGTCGCATGGTATGGCCAGTCGCTTGACAATAAACCTTATCTTTCTGCGGAAAATAAGGATATGGTTTATGCGACTGACCCTGAGGGATACCGGATTCTTCAGTTTGACAAAACTGGAGAGTTAATCCAATTCTGGGGTGATTATGGGACTGGACTGGACAGTTTCGGAATGCCTGCCGGAATTGCGGTTGATTCAGAGGGCGGAATCTGGGTAAGTGATGCAGGCAATAACCGGCTGATGCATTTCGAAATTAATAATCCTTGATCAGGTTATTTTTTCTCGTCAGTTAATAGTCTTAAAAATTTTACACTGGTGATCAGATATAGATTATCTGTGTAATTTGTTGGTTAACTAATGCTATAATCAATTGAAATATAAGGAGATTTACAGGAGAAAATAATGAGCGATGAAATTTATGGCAAGGTTGACTCTGATTTAGATCCGTTTAAGAAGATCGCGAGCAAAATACCTGGATTCGGAGGTTATATCGAACGACAGAAACGCCGTGATTCAGACAAGCTGTTGCGAGATATGATTTCTGATCGTTTTGAACAGCAATATCAGCGTATATCATCCTTGCAGCGCGACCTGATCAGTGCTGGTGAAATATCATATGTCGATGATTTAGAATCAGCAGCAATCAAACTGCGCACATTTTCCGATCGTATAAGAAGGGCAACCAGAGGGTATTCAGGTTTGTTTGATGCTGTTAAAATAAACGAGGAAGAACTCGGTTTGCTGTACCAGTATGACTCTCAGATGCTTGATCTGGTGGATGAAATAAGCCGGGCGATTGATAATGTGGAGGTATCAATAGGCAGTGATGGTCTGCCGGCCTCTATTAGGCACCTGCGAAGTGTATCGCAGGATTGTATCGATGTCTATGACAGACGGGAAGAAGTTATTCTCGGGAAAGCAGAGTCAGAATAACCAGAGAAGCAATTTTATAATTTGATAAGAGAATTCGCAGGAGAGATGAGATGGCAAGAGTATTTGATGTAGTCGAATATCCAAATGAGATGAAGGATGAAATTGTTCACCGATTTCCGGAGGTCGGACCCGGTAATTTTAGAATTGGATCACAGGTCATCGTGCGGGAATCACAATCAGCAATCTTTTTCCGGGATGGGAATGCATTAGATGTATTCGGTCCAGGACGGCATACAATTGTTACTGCTAATATTCCTTTACTCATTGATTTGTTAGGTAACCTTTTTAACGAGAAAACTCCCTTCCCCGCAGAAGTATATTTTGTATCAATGCGTGAATTTGTTGACCGGAAATGGGGCACACCGCAACCGATTATTGTCCGGAACCCGAACATGGGACTCGGAGTGGCGCTATTGCAGGGATTTGGTATATACAGCTTTCAAGTAAAAGATCCGCAGCAATTTGTGACCCAGGTTGTAGGGTCACGAGGAATGTACCGGATGAATGAAATCGAAAGCCGGCTTCGATCCATGCTGCTATCCAAATTACAGGATTTACTTGGGGAGACTGCTTCTGAGCATGATGTACCTGAGATGATAGGATTGACTGAGGAACTGGGTGCAGGCGTGCGTGCGAAGTCTCAAGATGATTTTCTTGCACTCGGATTGACGTTAAAAAGCTTTTATATCTCCAACCTGAAGCCGTCTAGTAAATCGGCTGAGGAGCTGCGGGCGATGGGGATGCTTGATATGCAAACATACACCCAGCTTCAAGCAGCAGATGCGATGAGAGATGCAGCCCAAAACCCAAGCGGTGGGGCAGGGTTAACCGCTGGAATAGGGGCTGGAATGGGCGTAGGAAACGCAATCAGCCAATCTTTGCAGGGAATGACCGGGGCAGCTGCAACTGGCGGTCAGCAGGCTCCTCCCCCACAATCCGGTGGACCTGAAGGCGGTTTTCCGCCAGTTATGACCCCCGCTGAAGCAGCGGGTCTCTTAAAGGTATCTGAAGAAGATGTAATTGCAGCAATCGATGCCGGAGATTTAAAAGCCAGAAAAATTGGAAATGCTTATCGGATCAGCAAGGAAGCTCTGGAGGCATTCCTGGGTGGATGAGAATTTGAATAAATAAAATTAAAAAAATCCTGCGAGATAAAGTAACCAAACGCAGGATTTTTTGGTTAATGAACGATATTTATTATCTGGTCAATTTTATCCGTTGAAAGCGTTTTCGCTTTGGCATATTTTCTGACCAGGTCTTTTAATTTTGCTACATAAATTGTCTCAGCTGGGGGTGGATCATCTTCAGAGAGGGAAATTTCAACATCAGAATTTGTGAAGACAAGCGATGAATGGATTTCCGGGATGGAGTCCTGTTCCAAATTCTCGTTAAAGAATTTGGATAAGCGAGTTTCATCTCCCTGAATTTCAAGCTCTGGTCTACCTAGGCTTTCCTGGGCGAATATTTTCATATAAAGACTGCCGCCTTTTTGCCTCCAGCGGCCATCCCGGTAGGTTATCAAACCTTTTTGATGGTATGTCCGCAGATTCCAAACACCGCATGGTCCTACCAAGAGATGGGAAATGGGTGAAAGGAAATGGAAGAGAGAGTAATTATCGTCCAGGCCCTTAAGCGCCTGGTCCAATATTTCATCAGGTCGTGGTTTTCTTGACCAGCGGTTGCTAAAATATATTCCAACCTGTGAAAGAATGAAGCCAAATACAAGAGCGGAGAGAGAATAATAGAACTGGTCCGGGTAGCGAAAAGAAAGGTACATACCCCCAGCCAGTACTAATAAACCTCCAAATAATGTGAACTGGGCTATTTTCGCATTTCGATTGATTAGATTTTCATTACGATAAATATTCATTTATTTTTTCCTAGATTTAATATCCATAATTCAAATGTAATTATTTTCAAAATTTCTGATAAACAAACAGGCACTTTAGCCGCTGAGTCCGAAAGAATTTGACAAAGCGCACCGGATGGTCTTTTTCCCAGCTAGATTGGGTACATCATCAAGAACACATGAAGAACCCAAAGGAAATACTTCACCAAAGCTAGTTATAACTACCTTGGGGCGTTAATGTTTAACTCTCAATTACACTCTCCCAACTGGAGGGTTTCAACCCTTTTACAGATTGCATCGTTGATCTCATCGAGAAGGTTTGCCTTGACTGCTAGGCGGGCTGACCGGATTGCACTGACAATTGCCCGTTTATCGGACCGTCCATGACCAATGAAAACCAGTCCGTTTACTCCGAGAAGCGGCGCGGCTCCAATCTCTGAGGGATCAAGAATGATTTTTACCTTGTTAAAAGCTGGTTTCGCCAGCAATGCACCGAGTTTTGTCCGGAAATTTCGGGTCAATTCCGTACGGAGAATCTCGGTAAACATCTTGGCGACAGCCTCGCTGATTTTCAAAACCACATTGCCGGTGAAACCATCAGTAACTGCTACATCTACCAAACCGCCGAACAATTCTTTTCCCTCAATGTTACCCACAAAATTGAGATCACTGTTTTCCAGAAGAGGAAATACCTCCCGGATCAATTCATTCCCCTTTCCTTTTTCTTCAGCGTTGGATATTAACCCAACTTTTGGAGCAGATACGCCCAATACTTTATTCGCGTAAACAGATCCCATTATTGCGAATTGGACGATATGTTCCGGATCACAATCAGGATTCGCTCCGATATCCAGAACTGTGCAATAGCCGCCCATAACCGGGAATAAAGCTGTAAGCGCAGGTCTCTCAACCCCAGCTATTATACCCAGGCGGAAAAAAGCAGTTGCCAGCGCCCCTCCGGTATTGCCCGCGGTGATAAAAACATCCGCCTCCCCTGACTTCAGCATATCCATGCCGATTGCCATTGAAGTTTGGGCTTTTTTGCGTTTCGCTTTTAACGCAAGCTGCAGCCCTTTATCTTCCATTGTTATCGCATCCGGAGCATGCAAGACTCGAACCTGGATGCTATCTGAAAGAGGATCAGATAGTCTTTCATTGATCAGGCGCTCCGATCCAATTAATATAATTTCATCACCGAACAAGCGGGCAGCTTCTTCAGCCCCCTGAATCTCTGGAAGGGGACAGTTGTCGCTTCCCATTGCATCTAACGCTATCCGCATGTTGTCTCCTTATGCTGAAACGGGTCTGCTTGACAATGACCCGAGGCAGATTATAATACCGAAGTCAATG
>JBJYWI010000025.1:0-3071 GCA_046259385.1 Anaerolineales bacterium | reverse complement strand
CGTGCATTTGATATCTATTCGTTGCTGCTTCGTAATCGGATCATCATGTTGGGCACGCCAATCAACGATCAAATTTCCAATCTGATTGTGGCGCAGTTGCTGTATCTAGACAATGAAGATAATACGCGCCCAATTACCATGTACATCAATTCACCTGGCGGTATGGTGTATTCAGGTATGGCTATTTATGACACAATGCAGCAGGTCCAGAGTCCCGTAGCGACCTATGCAGTTGGTTTTACAGCCAGCTTTGGTACAGTATTATTGACAGCAGGCGCGAAGGGCATGCGTTACGCGCTGCCTAACGCAACGATCCACATGCACCAACCGCTTGGCGGCGCTCAGGGCCAGGCTTCGGATATTGCCATCCAGGCTCAGGAGATCTTGCGGTTGCGAAGTGATCTCAATCGTATTCTCAGCTACCACACCGGCCAACCAGTTGAAAAAATTGCTAAGGATACAGACCGCGACATTTATATGAGTGCTCGCGAAGCCATGGAGTATGGTCTGGTTGACGAAGTGCTCGAAGATCACACACTCCCAAGTACAAATGGCGAAACTGCCCCAAGCGAAGATAGTGAATCTGCTTAGGGTATAAATTTAAAAAGTTTGCACCCTCCCATAGACAAATTATTTCTTTATGGGAGGGTTTTTCTTTGCCCGGTCATCGTTAACGAATGTCAAATCAACCTTGTAAATTTGCCCTGCAACTTACCAGAACTTATAATCATCTCTCAATATGCGTTTATTATGGTTTATCTCAACGGCGTAAAGGTTGTATATGACCGCGAGACGTTCGTTTCTACTAATAATCATAATTGTCGTAACATTCCTGTTACTGGTGCAGGGGGATTTTGGTTCCCGGAGCTCCTTAAAGCCTGAACTCCAGGTTCAGGCAGCGCCTCTTCAACAAACACTACCGACCGTTTCGTTTGATCGAACTACAATAAATATTATCGAACCTGACGCTGGTGAAAACGAAACAGAAAACCTTACTGTGCTAATAAATATAGCTCCTCAGGATGAGGCAGCGGAGGTAACTTACAAAAGTGCAAATGGCAGTGCGATCGCCGGTGAGGATTATCTGCCAATTGCCGGCACATTGACGTTTCCACCTAATTCTACAAGTTCCCAAACTATAGAAATTACAATTATCGGTAATAACATCAACCAACCGGATCGAGAATTCGTGGTATTTCTTACAAATCCTGTGAATGCGACAGTGGGTATTCCCGGAGCAATCACGATCACTATTTTAGATAACGATCCTATTGAAGCAACGAATACTCCCACGTCTACACCGGGAGGCGAAGTATATCTTGACGAATATGAACCAAATAATATCCCGGACACGGCCTATATTACGTCTGCGAATGCGGCGAAGTTAACGGATATAAGCTTGTGGCCGGTTGGTGATCAGGATTATTTCACGTTTACAGCAAAGAAAAATGCATCGTATGAAGTTTTCACGACCGATCTTACTGCGGGATTGGATACTTTTCTAAGAGTGTATGATACTGAAGGCGATAAGATCGCTGAAAATGATGACAGGGATGCCACAAGTAAGGCATCCCTGGTTCAATTTACTGCAAAAGAAGATGGGAATTATTTTGCAAGGATTACGAACAATGACAGCGCGGATTCCAGCAACAAAACGTATTCCTTTGAGGTGAGACTAATAATTCCACCAACAGCCACACCGACAGTCACACGCGTTGGTCAGTTGGACGATTGTGAACCAAATAATGATTTAGGAACAGCCTGTCTGATTGGTCCAGGAGAGGTTAAGAACGGCATGAACTTTATCCCACCTGAGGGCACAGGTACTGATAATGATTTCTATACCATGCCAATTAAACCGGGTATTCTCTATACATGTCAAACTCAAAATCTTTCGGCGGAAAACGATACGAACATCATTTTTCTTGATCAGAATGGGAATGATTTTAATCCGCAATTGGGCAACGATGATCGGGCACCTGGGGACTTAAGCAGTTTACTCTCCTATTATTCCACCTATCAAGGGAATTTAACTATCCTGGTAGGGCCTGTAAATCCTCCGCCCTATCAAGACTCCCCTCTTTATACTTATGATATACAATGCTCATCTCAGCTAGCGACTCCAACCCCGGTGCCTTCGCCTACTGTTGTATGGACAGGCTCCACGGGAACCGGCACGGGGAGTGTCCAACCAACAACAGCGCCTTTTGCTTCGCCAACACTTACAGCCATGACACCAACACCTATTGATATTGCCAGCCTATTACCAACACCGGTTCCCCCACCTATTATTGATTTTCAACCCCTTCCAACGGCAACCCCTGCTATTGGTGTCAGACAAACGACTAGCGTTCAGGTAACTGTTTATTATGACAGTAATTTTAACTATATGCCGGAGCTAACTGAAGGCGTTTCTGACGTGGCAGTTGAACTCTTCGATAATACGACGGGGCAGCTGCTGGCTTATGGCTATACCAACGAAGCCGGTGTTATAAAATTTGATGCTGTTTCTTCTACTGGTGCGGTAAGGATAGATGTTCCCTATCTAAACTACAGCATGGTGGTAGTCGGATCGAGTGCCAATATATTATTGCGAATTGAACCGCGAAACCTGCCTAGTGCAATCCCATAGATTCTATGTCTGACGAAAACCAGAATCAAACCAATGGCGGTTTTTTCAGTGGGCGTGGGCCAATAATTGCCCTTGCCGCATTAACCCTGGCAAGCCTCGCGGCCGTTTGTGCTTTGGGCTACTCACTCCTTAACTCCAATGGTTTAAATGTTGGTGGAGATGGAGAAAATATTGAGCCCACACCTTTTACCCAACCTGGTATTGATGGACCAGCCAACGCCAATAATGAAGCTATCATTTCCGGAATCAGTGGAGATTCTACTATTTCTGTTACCCTAGACATTCCAGTGACGTTGACAGTGGGCGAGCGCGATTTTGTGGTCCTTCCCCAGACAATTAATCCTGATGGTTCCTGGTCTCCGGGTATTTCTAGTGATTCATCTGCCGGGTGGGTTTATGGCAGCATCATTAACTACATCATGGCTTTACAGCCCACAGC
>JBJYWI010000024.1:31541-32687 GCA_046259385.1 Anaerolineales bacterium | reverse complement strand
CCACCGCTCACAACCGTAAGACAGAACCTGCGCCAATTAGGAAGTGCTGCTGTGATTGAATTAGCGCGGATCATTGAATCCAACCAGCTGGACAGCGCTGAAATTCAACCAAAAGTTGAAATCTTGCGTCCGGAGCTGATTGTGCGAAAAAGCTCGTTAAAAATATCCAACAACCTGAGCTCTCCATCAACTCCAACTGGTTTATAAATACCTGAGGGTTGTTTGAAAGCGCTAAAGGTTAGATTGGATGCCGAAACTATGAACGCAATATCCGGGAGGCATATCTATGATAGATCTAAAACAATATGAAGTATGGTTCGTTACAGGGAGTCAGGAATTGTATGGTGAAGAAACACTTAAACAGGTAGCCGAGGATTCCCAAGCAATCGCCAATGGGCTTAATGAATCTGAGCGGATTCCCGTCAAGGTCATTTTTAAACCAGTGCTGACGTCCCCAGAAACCATTACAAAACTCTGCATGGATGCAAATGCAGCCAAGGATTGTGTCGGGTTAATCACCTGGATGCATACATTTTCTCCTGCAAAGATGTGGATCGCAGGATTAAATCTTTTACGGAAACCTTTTGTGCACCTGCACACACAGTTTAACCGGGATATACCCTGGTCCCAAATAGATATGGATTTCATGAACCTGAACCAGTCCGCTCACGGCGGACGTGAATTCGGATTCATTGGCTCTCGTATGCGCATAAATCGTAAAGTGGTTGTAGGTTATTGGCAACAAGAAGAGGTCCAGTACGAACTTGATACATGGCTGCGAGCAGCCTGTGCCTGGCACGATTCCCAGGAGGGGAAAATTGCCAGATTTGGCGATAACATGCGCGAAGTCGCGGTCACTGAAGGTGACAAAGTGGCAGCGCAAATCCAGTTGGGATATTCCGTAAATGGATATGGGGTTGGGGACCTGGTTGCTGTAATCAATCAGGTTGATGAGAGCGATATTGAGGCTTTGTTAGAAGAGTATGATCAGAGCTACCGGGTGGCTGAAGAATTACGTCCTGGCGGATCGCGGCGACCAGAATTGCGCGAAGCCGCCCGAATTGAAGCCGGTATCAGGCGTTTTCTGGAAGAAGGAAATTTTAAAGCTTTTACAACCACATTTGAAGACCTGCATGGTTTGGCGCA
>JBJYWI010000024.1:0-31441 GCA_046259385.1 Anaerolineales bacterium | reverse complement strand
GGTCCAGCAGTGAACGCTTCTGTAATTGACCTGGGCAGCCGCTTCCGAATGCTGGTCAACCCGGTGGAAGTCGTACCGCCTAATGCCCCCCTGCCTAAGTTACCAGTTGCGCGAGCGATGTGGGTGCCAGAACCCAACTTAAAAATCGCTGCGGCTGCATGGATCCTGGCTGGCGGAGCACACCACACGGGCTTCAGCCTGGCCCTGACATCTGAGCATCTGGAGGATTTTGCAACGATTGCAGGTATTGAATACACGCTGATTGATAACGACACAAGATTAGATGATTTCAAAAAAGAACTGAAATGGAATGAGATTTACTTTCACCTGGCAAAAGGTCTGTAGATAAATGAAAATTTTACAGCCTTTCAGTATTGGGTTCTGCGCCATCATGAAAATTCAGCGGCAACATCTTTTATTAAAGAGAAATTTTTGAAAAAACGACCCTAAATCAAAGGAGACGGACATGGATCAAACCGATATCCAAAAAGGAATTGAGACCGGGAACACCGCTCTTGGTATCGAATTTGGCTCGACGCGCATAAAAGCGGTCCTGATCGGCGAGGACTTTACGCCTATCGCCTCGGGAAGTTTTGAGTGGGAAAACCGGTACGAAAACGGCATCTGGACATACACTCTCGAAGATATCTGGACCGGCTTGCAGGAAAGCTATCGAAACCTCAACAACGAGGTTTATAAACAATTCAACATTCATCTTAAGAGAATTGGCGCCATTGGATTTAGCGCCATGATGCACGGCTATCTGGCCTTCGATAAGGATGGAAATTTACTCGTCCCATTTCGAACATGGCGAAACACCATGACCGGTCAAGCGTCAGAAATACTCATGGATCTGTTTGAATTCAATATTCCTCAACGCTGGAGCATTGCCCATCTCCACCAGGCGATATTGAACCAGGAATCTCATATTAAAGATATTCACTTTCAGACAACTTTAGCGGGTTATGTCCATTGGAAACTGACCGGAGAAAAAGTGCTGGGCATTGGCGAAGGATCAGGAATGTTCCCCCTCGATAGCAAGACCAATGACTACGACACGCGCAAGATCGAGCTGTTTAACAAACAAATTAAATCGGTAAACATCCCGTGGAAACTCCAAGATATTCTGCCGAAGGTTCTTTTAGCAGGAGATTCTGCTGGTGTGCTTACCGAAGAAGGCGCAAGACTTCTTGATCCCAGCGGAGAACTGCAAGCGGGCATCCCAATCTGTCCGCCGGAAGGTGATGCAGAAACAGGTATGGTCGCAACCAACAGCGTTGCCGAACGAACAGGCAATGTTTCCGCAGGAACTTCCGTATTCGCCATGATCGTTCTCGAGAGGGATTTATCAAAGGTATACCCAGAGATTGATATGGTAACCACGCCCACAGGCTTGCCTGTGGCAATGGTGCATAGCAATAACTGCACATCTGATCTCAATGCATGGATCGATTTGTTCCAGGAGTTCACCAATGCGCTGGGTGTGGAGATGAAGGAATCCGAGCTTTTTGAAATGCTCTACAAGGAGGCGCTCACGGGCGACCCTGACTGCGGCGGACTCCTTACCTACAATTATTTCTCGGGCGAGCCCATCACAGGTTTTGAAGAGGGTCGACCTTTGTTCGTTCGGTCACCTAAAAGCCGTTTTACACTTTCTAACTTCATGCGTGTGCACCTCTTCTCAGCGCTCGCGACATTGAAGATCGGAATGGACATTCTGTTTGAACAGGAGCAGGTCAAGATTGATCAGATCCTCGGTCACGGCGGTTTCTTTAAAACAAAGGAAGTGGGTCAAAAGATCATGGCTGCAGCCTTGAATGTCCCCGTGTCCGTTTTGGAGACCGCAGGCGAAGGGGGCGCCTGGGGGATTGCATTGCTTGCATACTATATGATCCGCAAGAAAGAAAATGAACCCCTGGAAGATTACCTCTCCAACAAGGTCTTTGCGGGAGAAAAAGGATCGACGATTGCGCCCAATCAAGCGGATCTTGATGGGTTTGCGGAATTCATGGAACGCTATAAAAAAGGACTCGCCATCGAAAGAGCTGCTGTGGATGGGCTGAGCGAGTTAGATGGGTAGGGAATTGGGGGCTGACCGCGATCATACAGCCCCCAATTATCCCCACGCCAGTTATCGAATCTCTGGAGACAAAAATGCTCGAAAAATTAAAAGAAGAGCTTGTTCAACTTCATCTTGAATTGCCTAAAAACAATCTGGTAGCGTGGACGAGCGGGAATATCTCCGCGCGGGACGAGGAAACGCGATTAATAGTCATCAAAGCCAGCGGCATCCGCTATGAGGAGATGAGACGTGAACATATGGTTGTAATGGATATGGCTGGCGAAGTTGTTGAAGGGGATTTTAAGCCTTCATCAGATGCTTACAGCCATCTCTATATCTACACACATCGCCCGGATGTTGGCGGAATAGTCCACACACACTCACGCTACGCCACTGCATTTGCTGCGGTAGGGAAGCCGATTCCCTGCGTTTTAACTGCCATGGGAGATGAGTTCGGAGGTGAAATCCCCTGCGGTGGGTTCGCTCTGATAGGTGACGAAGCCATCGGCAAAGTGGTCGTCGAGAGCATCGCTGATTCCCCTGCAGTGTTGCTCAAGAATCATGGCGTATTCACCATCGGTAAAAATGCAGCAGAGGCAGTCAAAGCTGCGGTGATGACTGAAGATGTAGCCGCCACCGTCTGGATGGCGATGCAAATTGGCACTCCCGATGTTATACCCCAGGAAGATGTGGAAAAGCTGCATCACCGCTACACAAAAATATATGGACAAGATAAGGTTGGCTGACTATAGTTGTCCGCCTTGATTTTATGGATATGCTGCAATAATTTCTACATCTTTCGGCATTCGTATTCGTCAAGTCATAGAAACAATCTGATATTTTCCCAGTTAACCGCCAGGTCATATATCCCCACCGCGATTAACAGCAAACCAGCGGCTGCGTTGATCGCCCGCGAATGCTGGGCAAAGATGCGCGTGATCCAGCGCTGGGAAGCGCCGGACAAAAATGACAGCAGGAAAAGCGGCAGCCCGAAACCAATCCCGAACCAAAGGAAAACCCACAACTTGCCGAGGAACTCCTCAGCCGTAAACGAAAGTGCAAATATCGCCACAACCAGAGGCCCCGAGCACGGCAGGGCGATCGGACCGTAGAGCAACCCGTACACAAACGCGTTAACATAAGGATTTGAGAGCAAAGGCACCTTGATCTGGGGGAGCCTCTTGAACGGGTTTATATTCGCCAGCAGCAGTATCCCCAAGCCGATAATCGCTATATCCGCCAGCGGGATGATCACAGTCAGCGCCTTTCCGACGGAAATGGACAATGCAGCGATGACTGCGCCCAGGACCAGCATCATTACCAGAACGCCTGCCAGCACAAAAAAACCGAGGTAGTAACGGCCGCGTTTACCTGATAGAGCCTCCTGCCCGCCGCTTAGATAGGCAAGAAATCCGGGGTAGAGTGGAATAATGCAGGGGCTGGCTGAGGCGGCCAACCCCAGGGTTAAGGAAGTGACTATTGCTTCAAGTGTCATGTTGATTTATAACCGTCCTGCCGATTTGTATATATGCTCTTAACTGCGGTCTAGGCGACAATGAGTAATGGCGATTTCTTGCAGCACGTGATTTACATACCCTCGTTGAGAAATGGCTCCAGGGCAGCCTGCAGGTCTGCGGCGCTCTTTACGCCAAAGGGAAGCATGTGAATTGCTCCGCCCCGGTCGATGATAAACATCGGCGCCGAGGGAGGGTTTAAGTACTGCGTTCCCAGAAGCTGATCGATCTCGCGCAAAGCATCCGGTGGTGCGACGGCATATAACCAGTCGAACCCGTTGTTCTCAAGATAAACCTGCAAGTCAGCGGCGTTTTCATTCGGATCGATATCCAGACCCAGGCTGACAAAATCTTCGCGATCGCCCAGGGTTTCGCGGAGCAGCTTGACCTCCTTCTGCTGGCGCAAACAAGTTGAGCACCACATCGCCATGTTTTCAACTAGGATTACTTTGCCCAGCTGGTCCTTTATCACAAACTGTTCTCCGGTAACAGGGTGGATCAGGGCTGCTTCAAAAAACGCCGGCAGTGCAGCCATTTCTTCAGTTGCGGGCATATTCTCCTGGGCAGCGGAATCACTTTTTACCTCTATGCCAATATCAGCAGCCATCTCCTGACCTTGATGTTCGCCCATTATTTCTCCCGGGTTTTCCAGCTCAGGCATGGGATCAGAGCTCTCCATCTCTTCCATCTCGGTTTGCTCCATCATCGGGGCGGCATTCGGTTTGGATCCGGAAGAAGCATTATCAGCCGGCATATCCGTGGTTTGCGAGGTGCTCGCGCATGCAGCAAGGATAAGCGAGCCCAATAAAATAAATGCGAAGATTGTTTTCGTTTTTAACACAATAACCTCCAGTAAGTTTGCAGACGCTTAATGAAATGGATTCTTACTTAAACGCAAATATCCCTGCGTAATTCTTCCAGGGTTTCCTTACAGCACGTTTGTGCAAAGCTTACATTTTTATTAACTTATAAAAACATCATTGTAATGATTTTGTAACCCGGTTTCGCCCCAAAAGGCGATAAAGATTGGTATGATACAAGCAATGGATGGAACGCTTATTTATATCATTGAGGACGAACCTTCTATCGCTGATGTGGTATCGCTGTACCTGCGCCGGGCTGGATTTAAGGTAGTCATAGCGCGGGATGGGGAAAGCGCGCTGGAAATACTCAAAGCACAGTTGCCGGATTTAATCGTCCTGGACTTAATGCTGCCAAAAGTGGACGGGTTGGAAATCACTCGCTGGCTGCGCGACCGCAGCGACGTGCCGATCATCATGCTAACCGCCCGCCGGGAGGAGGCCGACCGCATTGCCGGCCTTGAGATGGGAGCGGATGACTATGTCGTTAAACCCTTCAGCCCCCAGGAACTGGTCAGCAGGGTCCGGGCGGTTCTGCGCCGGACACAACCTAAGACCGAAAGCCAGGATGACCAGGCTTTGATTTTTCACAATCTGCAGATCGATCCCCTGACCCGGATCGTATCCGTGGATGGGGAAGAACTCACTCTCACCGCCAAGGAATTCGATTTATTATGGCTGCTGGCAAGTCACTCGAGACAGGTTTACACCCGGGTTCAGCTGCTTGACCGCATATGGGGTCGTTCTGATTATATTGATCCCAGTACTGTGACCGTGCACATCCGCCGGCTGCGTGAAAAAATTGAAAGCGACCCTTCCAATCCCGACCGAATCCAGACTGTATGGGGTGTCGGTTACAAATTTGAACCCTGAATCCGGTTAATTCCGTAGTTATTCCCGAAAGGTTAAATCATGAACCAGTCTATCAGTCCCCGACATTTTCCATTGCCGGTCCGGCTTATCATCGGCATCCTTGCGATCCTGGCATTCTCGCTGGGGGCTTTTTACATCCTGATGAATCCGCCCATGACCGAGATGGGTTTGATGGCGGTTTTCCTGGGTATTACCGCGGTATTGTCTGCTCTAGCCAGTTACGGCGCATACCGCCTGGGATGGCTGCACCGCTCGCCCACTATCCGTTTTACTTTACTGGGGATTTATGTGCTCTCAGGCGTGCTGACCTTCATTAATATCTGGTTGACCGCCAGGCTGATGTTCGCCAGTTCGCACGATTTGCTTCTGGCGACCATTCTGCTTGTCTACGCAGGCGGTATTGCAATTGTGATCGGCTATTTCTTCGCCAGCGCGCTGACTGAAAGGCTGCACCAGGTTGAGACAGCTGCCCATTCGATCAGCGAGGGCGAACTGGAAACCCGCCTCCCAGTCACCGGCAGGGATGAAATCGCCCAGCTTGCCGGAACTTTCAACCAGATGGCTGACAAACTGGAAGAGGCTGACCGCCAGCGCAAACAGGTCGAACAACTGCGGCGCGATCTGATCGCCTGGGTAAGCCATGATTTGCAGACCCCGCTCGCTTCCATCCGGGCGGTCATTGAAGCCCTCGCGGATGGTGTGGTCGAGGATCCCGAAACCACCCAGCGCTACCTGCGGTCAGCCAAACGGGATACCGAATCACTCTCAGTCCTTATCGACGATTTGTTTCAAATGGCCCAGTTGGATGCGGGCGGCTTGCAGCTTGACCTTGCAGATAACTCACTCGCAGACCTGATCTCCGATACGCTTGAAAGCTTTTCAGAAGCTGCACAGAGCAAGGAGGTTGACCTTGGCGGAAGTGTATCGCCGGAGGTGGACCCGGTCTGGATGGATGCCCAGCGGATCGGCAGGGTATTAAACAATCTGGTCTCAAATGCCCTCAGGTTCACGCCAGCCAACGGAAAAGTTTTTGTTCGGGCTGGTTTATCAGGCTCTGATATCCTGGTTGAGGTCAGCGATACCGGCGAGGGGATTGAATCAAAGGATCTGCCCTTGATTTTCGAGCGGTTTTACCGGGGCGAAAAATCGCGCAGCCGGGTCACCGGCGGCGCCGGTCTCGGGCTGGCGATCGCCCGCGGGATTGTCAGAGCTCACAGCGGCACGATCCGGGTGGAAAGCGAACCCGCTAAAGGGACAAAATTTACCTTCACCCTTCCAAAAAGCCGGTCCAGTTGAAGCAAAAACAATCATTTTCTTATATGGACGTAATAAATATGTAAGCTTTTAGGATTAAACTAAATCGTTGCTACGCAATAAAATCAACCGCTGGTATAAATTCATTACAGGTGTAAACAAGATGTCAAACTCAAAAATCTATAAATCGGTCCCACTAAAACCGTCCGAAATCACCCCCGAGCATGTCTACCTGAACCGACGCAGTTTCCTAAAGGCAATGGGGATTGCTGGTGCAAGCGCTTTGCTTGCAGCCTGTGCCCCCAGAAAAGGGAACACACCGGGAACTGCAGCTGTGGACACGCCTGCCGCCTCCCCCCCTGACAATATCGAACCAAGCAGCAGCATGGCAGTGGACGAACTCGGCGAAAATATAAATACCTTTGAAGAGATCGCCAACTTCAATAACTTTTACGAATTTACAACCGATAAAACCCGGGTCGCAAGCCTGGCAAAAGACTTTATCTCATCGCCTTGGGAGGTCAGGGTGCACGGTCTGGTTGATAATCCCCGCACATTTGGGATGGAGGAACTGTTAAAATTCGAGCAGGAAGAGCGCATCTACCGTTTGCGCTGCGTGGAAGGCTGGTCGATGGTCATCCCCTGGCTGGGATTTCCCATTTCAAGGCTGCTGAAAGAAGTCCAACCCCTTTCATCTGCAAAATACGTCCGCTTTGAAACGATCGTGGACCACGACCAGATGCCCGGAACAAACAACCGCCTGTACCCGTGGCCTTACCAGGAAGGCCTTCGGATGGATGAAGCCATGCACGACCTGGCAATCTTGGCGACCGGATTGTACGGAAAACCATTGCCGAACCAGAACGGCGCCCCGATCCGGCTGGTGGTTCCCTGGAAATACGGGTTCAAGAGCATTAAATCGATCATCGAGATCGAACTCGTCGCTGAAGAGCCGGACACCCTGTGGTCGACGATCGCTCCTAATGAATATGGATTTTATGCAAACGTCAATCCGGAAGTCTCGCACCCCAGGTGGTCGCAAGCAAGCGAGCGCCGGATAGGCGAAAGGGATCGCCGCCCGACCCTGATGTTCAACGGGTACGCTGAAGAGGTCGCCAGCCTGTATGAAGGCATGGATTTACGGGTTTACTATTAACCGAGGATAACGCCAGTCATGAAATCCATTCGTTCGTTTACCCCACTGCAAATCCTGGTGCATGTATCCGCCCTGGCTCTGCTGGGTTGGGTTGTCTGGGAGCTCTTTTTCAACCTGGAAAGCATCAACCCTATCCAGTCCGCAACCCAGCTTGCCGGAAAACTAGCCTTGATATTCCTGATCGGGTCCCTTGCCTGCACCCCGCTGAACACGGTCTTCGGCTTCCGCCAGGCATTGAAGGTCAGGCGGGCGCTGGGGTTATATGCATTCATCTTCGTCGCAGTTCACTTCCTGATTTTTAACTGGATCGATTTTGGATTTGACTGGTCGCTATTAAAGCGGGAATACCTGGAGAGGCGCTATGTTTTTATCGGGCTGGCGGCGGGCACGCTCCTGCTCGCACTGGCCGCGACTTCGTTCAAATGGTGGATGAAACGCCTGGGCAAGAAATGGAAACTGCTCCACCGGCTGGTTTACCTGGCTGCGCCGCTGGTCATCCTGCATTACGCCTGGGCTCAGAAGGGCGATATTTTCAGACTGCAGGGGGATATCCTCGGACCGCTCGGGTTTGGTATCGCGGTAGCAGTTCTCTTAATTTTGCGCATCCCATCAGTGCGGGGATTTTTCAGCAACCTGCGAGCCCGCTCAAAGTTTAGGTTGCTGCCCAAGTCCTCCTGAATAAACCGGGTGGAATGGTATCCTTAAGCCGCTGACCAGTAAGATTCCAGGAGGCATCAAATGAAGACAGTCACCTTTTTGTTAATATTTTTTACCCTTGCCGCCTGCGCAGAACAGCCCGGACTAATGACCGCTCCGGTCCCATCGCCGACACGACCCGCTGAACCACTAACCAACGAGACAGAAATAACCCAATCCGCCGGTACTGAGACAGTACCAGTATCGCCTCTGGATGTTCAAATTCAACTAGAGGATGGATTGACCATCTCGGGGACATTCCACCCTGCCGGCGGAGAACCGCCATGGCCGGCGATTCTGCTGCTTCACATGTTAGGCGGGAACCGGGGACAGTGGGATAAACTGGTCCCAGAGTTAACCTCCAGCGGGTACGCTGTCCTGGCGATCGACCTGCGCGGGCACGGAGAGACCGGCGGGGAGGCAGACTGGGAGAAAACAAAAAGCGATATCCCCCAAGTGCTGAATTACCTGTATAACCTCCCTTATATTGCCAGTGAACGGGTCGCCCTGGCAGGGGCGAGCATCGGCGCCAACCTCAGCCTGGTTGCCGCCGCAAACCAGACAGAAATCCCCACCATCGTGCTGCTCTCTCCGGGGTTGGACTACCGCGGCGTCACCACCCTGGATGCCCTTGAGAAATACGGCGGGCGACCGCTTCTTCTGGCAGCCAGCTCAGAAGACGCGTATGCAGCTGATTCCACCCGCACCCTGGCGGAAAACGCATCAGGCGAGGCTGAACTGCTGATTTACGACGGGGCGGGACATGGGACACAGATGCTTGAGCATGCGCCCGGACTCCCGGCTGCCATCCTCACCTGGTTAGACCGCTTCCTGAAATAATTCGATCAGATATGCCCTTCCAGGCAGGTGACCCCCTGCGGTCCGACCTCGGCGGCGTGCACTGTGCCGCGCGGCAAATCCATGCGGTCCCCGGGGCCGGTCTCTATTCTTTTGTCCAGTTCAGGCAGTATCCAGGTGATTGACCCGCGCAGCACATAAATCACCTTGTGGTAGCCGTGCGAGTGGGCGCTGTAACGGTCTCCGGGGCCATTAGACCATGAATACGGGTTCATCCCCTCCGATCTATATATTTCCTGCAGCACCGATTCGCTAACCGCTTCCGGTCCCTCCCAGCGTTCCACACTTAATTCCATCTTCACCTTCCTTTCAGACCGAATATCTCGCGAATGAGTCCGGATAGGGACAGATTATGCCTTGAGGACATGCACAGGTCAATGGTTGTGAAGGCTCAAGGAACGGATTTAATTGTAATAAATCATATCTGACCGATTGCTGACGATCAGGAGTGTTACTTCTTGATCTAGGCCTACCACTTCATGAAAGAATCTGTAAATTTTTTCTGGCTAATTAAGATATTTGGGAAATAGGAGTAACACTCCTTAGATGACATTGAAGTATTTTGACTTCCCCCTGGACTGTATTTAAACTATAATAAACCGACCGGTCGGTCTAGAAAATATTTTTGGCTTGAGCCGCTGGCTAACCAGAGGAATCCATCCAAAAGGGTAAACCGAAGTAGAATCAGACAGGAGGTTAAAAATGGAAATTCTTATTTTAATAGCGGCGATGGTCGTTGTGGGTTTGGTAATCGGATTTCTAGCCGGGCTGATCTGGAGGGGGAACCGCCCGATCGGAGTGAAAGGCGACTATCTTGTGGCTGTAATAAGCACAGTGGTTATCGGTCTAATAGACTGGTTCGTCATCCCCGCGATGGGTTTCAGCGATACAATTAAATGGCTCGGGATCCTGCTCGAGCCCGCCCTGGGAGCGTTGCTGGTGCTCTGGATTATCCGCATCGCCAGAAAATAAATCCCGCCAGATTTCCCAGACCAGGAAACAATGGAAAACCAGGTTCCGATCATTGAAACCAGCCAGCTTCGGCGCGAGTTTAAGAAGACAGTCGCCCTGGATTCGCTCGATCTTACTGTAAAAAGAGGCGAATTGTTCGGCTTGATCGGACCGGACGGCGCCGGCAAGACCACCGCGCTGCGCCTACTGGCAGGACTGCTCAGCATTACCTCGGGCAGCGCTTCCGCGGCGGGCTGCGACCTGAAAGAGAACCCGGAATGCATCAAATCCAAAATTGGCTATATGGCCCAGCAGTTCAGCCTGTATGGCGGGCTTTCGGTGCACGAGAACCTTGTGTTTTTCGCCGACCTTTACGATGTCGATATGGAATTAATCCCGGAGCGGATGGCACGCCTGCTCCGCTTCGCCGGACTGGTTGAATTCCAGGACCGAAGGGCAGCCAACCTCTCTGGGGGAATGCAGAAAAAACTTGCCCTGGCTTGCACGCTGATCCACCAACCCGAAATCCTCCTGCTGGATGAGCCCACCACAGGCGTTGACCCGATCTCGCGGCGCGAATTCTGGGATATCCTGACAGACCTGCATCTGGATGGGACGACCATCATGGTAAGCACACCCTATATGGATGAAGCCGACCGTTGCTCCCGGGTTGGTCTGATGTACGCAGGGCGCATGGTGGTCTGTGATTCCCCCTTAAGAATCCGTGCTCAGATTGAAGGCGAATTGATCGAAATAACCCCAGATGACTGGAGGGCTGCCAAGGCGTTTCTAAGCTCCCAGGCTGGTGTGCTCGAAATCCAAACCTACGGGGAGAAGCTGCACGTGCTGGTTGATTCGGCGTCCGAACGTCTTCCGCAGTTCAGAGAAAGTCTAGATAGGGAGGGTCTCGGATACCATTCAATCAGGAGCGCGCCGCCCAGCATGGAACAGGCATTCGTGTCCCTCATCCGGAAGATCGAGGCTTGAGATGTCAACCCGGCATATTTTGGCGATGACCCGCAAGGAAATCCACCACATCCTGCGCGACCGGATGGCGTTTTTCCTGGTTATGCTCTCGCCTGCTCTGATGCTTGTCATCATGGCATATGCCCTTGCGGTGGATATTCAGAACGTGCCGGTCGCAGTCCTGGACCAGGACCGGAGCGCAATGTCGCGCTCCTTCATCCAGCAGATCACCGCCGGAGAGGACCTGGATTTAAACTATTACGCCTCCAGCATGGAAGAGATCGAAGACTTGCTGATGCGCGGCTCCATCAAGGCTGCCATTGTGATCAGTCCGAGATTCGCAAGCGACCTGATGGCAATGAAGGGTGTCCCCATCCAGATAATCATTGACGGGACCGAGCCATCAAGCGGAGGTTTTGCAGCCGACCACATCGGGCTGCGCACTGAGGAATTTATTAATACAGTCCTAGCCAACCGTATGCAAACCCTGGGTATCGAGACCCTACAGCCGATTGACCTGCGAGTCCGCACATGGTACAACCCGAGCATGAAAAGTGAGGTCTCGATTATCCCTGGCCTGGTCTCAATGGTGATGGGATTCCCGGCGCTTTCAGTTGCCATGACGCTTGCCAGAGAGCGCGAACACGGAACCATGGAACAGCTTATGGCAACCCCGATCAGCCGGCCTGATCTGCTGATCGGCAAGATGATCCCTTATACGATAGTCGGGATGGTCAATGTCTTCCTGTTAACCCTGCTTGCGATGGTTTTCTTTAACGTCCCCTTTAATGGAAATTTCGCCCTGTTCTTTGCGCTTTCGGTCATATTCCTGTTCGCGATCATGGCGCTGGGAATCCTGATTGGAGTTTTTGTGAACACCCAGTCAGCTGCGGTAGGTCTTGCCTTTCTGGTGATCTTCTTCCCAGGCTTTTTCCTGACCGGTATTTTCTTCCCGATTGTGGCTATGCCGGAACTGGTCCGCCTGGAATCACTGTTTCTACCTGGAACCCAGTATGCAATCATCACCCGCGGCGCGTTCCTGACCGGGGTCGGGCTGGATGTGCTGTGGCCTTATGTGGTCATGCTGTTTTTTCTGTGGTTAATGTTCACCGCACTCGCAGCCTTATTTTTCAAGAAAAGGCTAGCCTAACCGATGAGTAAAGCACTAACCCGCATCTGGTCCCTATCGATCAATGATTTTATCCACCTGGTTAACGATTGGTGGCTGCCGGCTTTCATGTTAATCGGCGGGACAATGGAACTGCTGCTGATCGGGTGGGCGACATCAAGACCAATCACTAACCTACCCCTGCTGGTTTTGGATTACGACCGGAGCCAGGCAAGCCGGAATTACCTCACTGCCCTTGAGAACACCGGCACATTCAGGTTTGATGGTTATGTGTCAGACATGACGGAGATCGAAACCAAACTTGACCGGGGTCAGATTTATGCCGCGGTGGTCTTCCCACCGGATTTCGGAGCAGAACTGGCATCGCCCTCCGGCATTCCTACCATACAGATCCTGCTCAACGGGGCGGAAAGCTCGCCTTCGGTAGAAGCCCTGCGGGCTGTAGAAGGAGTGACCCGCGATTTCGGGGAGCGGATCGTGCTTGAGCGATCAGGTATCTCTTCCGGAGACTTAACAGGCTTCGTGCCCTCCCTGCGGATGTGGTTTAACGAAGAGCTGAGCGAGGCATATTACACCACACCGGCCGAACTAGCGCTGATGCTGGAGTTCACGATACTGCTTTTCGCGGCGCTGACTTTTTCACGAGAGCGCGAACTTGGCACGCTTGAACAACTGCTGGTCATGCCCTTCTCTTCGATGGAGATCATCGCTGGCAAAGCTTTACCTGTCGTCCTGATCGGTTTTGTTGATTTTCTCTTGATGCTGGGCGTGGTTCATTTCGCGTTCGGCGTCCCCGTGCGGGGTTCCTTGGGCTTGCTAATGGTCCTGGCGCTCGTTTACATCCTGGTTGAGCTTGGAAAAGGGATGGTCGTGTCCGTGGTATCACGCACCCAGCACCAGGCTTTCCTAATCGTAATGCTTATCGGGATGGTTGATTTTATGTTCACCGGTTACGCTGTCCCGGTTGAATCGATGCCGGTATATATGCGTTACCTTGCCAACATTGTCCCTTCCCATCACTGGCTGGCAATTGTGCGGGGTCTGTTGCTGAAAGGGGCAGGATTGGAGATTCTCTGGCCGAACGTCCTGGCACTGCTGGTACTGGGGCTTGTGATCGGTATTTTTTCACTGCAGTTCATCCGCAGAGTGTTAAACTGGGAGTGAGTCTTGTCTGAGTCAGGAAACAATAAAACTATCATCGCTAGAGACCTGACGAAAAAGTTCGGGGATTTCACTGCCGTTGACCGGATTAACTTTCAGGTGAACAGAGGCGAGATATTCAGTTTTCTGGGACCCAACGGTTCCGGAAAGACCACCACTATTAGGATGCTGCTCGGGCTGATCAAGCCCACCAGCGGTTCCGCCGAAGTGCTGGGTGAAGAGATGAACCAAAATCCAGAGTTGATCCGCCCGCAGGTAGGGTACATGTCCCAGCGCTTCAGTCTTTACAACGATCTGACCGTTAAGCAGAATCTGGTCTTTTACGGGCGGGTGTACGGTCTCTCGAACGATATGCTTCGAGAGCGAATCCAGGAGGCGGTCCAGATGGCTGGTCTGGAGGGGCATGAACACACCAAAACAGCCGAGTTATCCGGGGGCTGGCGCCAGCGCCTGGCACTTGGCGCAGCTATTCTCCACCGACCTGAACTGATCTTCCTGGATGAGCCAACAGCCGGCGTCGACCCGGTCTCAAGGCGCGAGTTCTGGGAATTGCTCTACGAACTAGTCTCTGGTGGTGTTACCATCTTTGCGACCACACATTACATGGATGAAGCCGAACACAGCCACCGGCTGGCATTCATCCAGCGCGGCCGGATTATCGCCATCGGTACACCGGAACAGATCAAAAGCGAAAAGATGAAGGGTCAGGTGCTCGAAATTGGATGCCGCGAACCCGAGCAGGCACTTGCATTGCTCAGATCGGAAATAGAAAAAAACAACCTTTCTTTTGAAGACGTCTCTCTTTACGGCGCTTTGATCCATGTAGTCGCAACGGATATACCACGCGCCCGATCAGAAACAACAGGGATATTCGATGAGGCTGGCATCGAATTGGATCATATGGATGAGATTGAACCATCCCTGGAAGATGTATTTATCGCAAGCATGCGCTGAGGATATATCACCCGTACCCTTTTCAGCGCGAGTTGTGGAGGAAAAAATGTTATCGAAACTAAATAAAGTGGTCTTTGTCACAGGATTAATTCTGGTTGCTGCATTGGTTGGATGCGACAGTTTGCCTTTCACGGGGAGCCAGGACGGGGGTATAAAAGCTTCAGGCGTGGTCGAAGCGGTCAACGTATTTGTCGCCCCGGAACTATCCGGCCGGGTCGCCGAGGTTTATGTTGATGAAGGCGACCAGGTGGAGGTGGGAGACCCTTTATTAAGGATGGATGATGAACTACTTCAAACCCAGCGCGAGCAAATCTTAGCGGAGCTTGAATCCGCCCGGGCAAATCAGGTGGCAGCAGAAGCCGGATTGGAACTGGCGCTAGCGACCCTGAATACAGCCGAGGTCAATGTGGAGGCCGCTAAATCCGCCGCGGAAGTGGAAAAACTACCCGCAGAACAATCCCTGCAGGAACTCTACGACAACATCGAAGTCACCCGGGGAGAGGCATTAAAAATAGTCTCGGAAGCCAGCCGGGCTGTGCGCGACGCCCAGTACCAGTTTGATAATTTCACCATACCGGTCAACCAGCAGGACATGACCGCCATGGAAGCGGTTTCGGTGATGAAAGAGCGTCTTGACGAGGCCCGCGAGAAGTTTGAACCTTACAAGTACAGATCCAGCAGCAATCCCACCCGCCAGGATTTAAAGGAAGATTTGGATGATGCCCAGAGCGAATTCGATTCAGCTGTTCGCCGCCTGGAATACGAAACCAATCTCAGAAAAGCGCACGCCAATCTGGATAAGGCGGTAAGCGACCTGGCAAAACTGCAGGAAGGCCCGGATCCAGATGACATAGCTGTGCTGGAAGCCCAGATTGCAGCGGCTGACACCGCAGTAAAACAGGCTGAAGCCTCCGCCGAACAGGCCAGGGTCGGTGTTTCCAGGTCGGACGCAGTCCTTGAACAGGCTCGAGCTGCTCTTGCGCAGGCAAACGCTGCCCTTAACCAGGTAGACAAACAGATCGAGCGCCTGGAGGTTAGATCAGCGGTGGACGGTGTGGTTTTGCTGCGCAACGTCCAGCCTGGGGAGGTGATCCAGCCGGGCATCCCAACTATGACGCTCGGCGAACTGGATAACCTGACTGTGACGGTTTATATCCCCGAGGAAAGTTATGGGCGCATCAAACTGGGCGACTCTGCGATACTTACAGCTGACTCCTTCCCGGGTGAGACTTTCGAAGCTGTTGTGACCCGGATCGCAGACCGGGCAGAGTTCACCCCCCGCAATGTGCAGACCCAGGAGGATCGCCGCACGATCGTTTTCGCCATCGAGCTGACCGTAAATGACCAGTCCGGCAGGTTGAAACCAGGCATGCCTGCAGATGTGACATTCAGCGAATAAAAGTTTTGGAATGCGAAGGTATTCTCTCGAGGCACTTCTCCATCTTGGGCAGCTAGTATCTTCCGAATATACCTTTAAGCACACAAGATCACTGCTTATAGATAAAGAATCCCGGATTCCGACAAGCATGGTAAACCTCGCGAATTATTCAGGTTCGGTTGTGTATTGAGGCAGCTCTCCCATTGGGAGCGATTCTATGGCGGAAAGGACTTTTTTGAGGTAAGGGGCATTTAGATCGGGTAAAAAGACACTCACTTGAGAAGGCTGACCAGCTAAAGAGATATTACCTAAAGGATCTGAAAATAAGCCTCCAGCTCCGGCAGGTTTACCTCTTTACAGGCCAGTTTCACTATTGTGTTAAATTCAAGTTCATCCTTCAGATGGATGCGGGTCTCAAACGCCAGCCCGGGGATGAGGATCGTCCCGGTTCGGTCTCTTTTATCCACCAGCACCCCCTCCCCGTTCCATCCCGGATGTTGGATCAGGTACACCAGGGTCCAATGCCTGCGGCTGAGCCTCTCCGCCTGGACAACGCTGCCCGTAACTGCTTCCGCGGCGCCCAGGCGCTCCAGCATTTCGTTCTCTTCAATTAACTTCCCACTTCCGGTAAACGCCCGCAGTTGCTGGTGGGCGACCAGGTCCAGGTAACGCCGCATTGGGCTGGTCACCCGGCTGTAATACGTCAAACCCAGGCTTGAATGAGGGCCTGGTCTGGAGCTCACCTGGCTGCGCTGCGAGATCCGCCGCAGAGCGTAGAAATAAGCCGGCGAACCCGCTTCGATGTCCCTGCCATGGAAAATAGCCGCCGCTACTTCCGGATCCGGCGGATCCTGGGTTGCGTACGGGAAAGGCAGCCCGTTCTCCAATGCGAACCCAGCTGCAGCCTCACCAGCCATCAACATCGCCTCGCGCACCATGTCCCGGCTGGATAGTTCCGGGAGCGGTTTGATCTGCACCTCCCCATCTTCAACCCTGATTTTCACCTCCGGCAGGTCAATAAACAGAGCATTGTTCTCCGCACGGCGCCTGCGGTATGCATCGGTTATCAAAGCAAGACTTCGAAAAGGTTCATTTGTAAGCTGGGTTTCGGCTTCCTGGTAGCTGATTCTCTTCACCCGAACCAGGCTGGGGTGGATTTCAAGATCAATGATTTCCGCCTCAGCGTTCAGGCTGCACAGAAATGAAAGCGCCGGCGATATTTCACCTAAACCCAGGCCGAGCCTTTCAACTGCACCTGTAGGCAGCATCGGCGCAGTCCCTTCCGGCAGATACAGCGTGGAGCCGCGTCCGCGCGCTTCCAGATCAGCGGCGGAACCTGCCTGAACCAGCCCGGCTGCATCCGCGACATGGACCCAGATCCTGCCGCTCTTGAACCGCCCGCCCTCCAGCTTGATCGATTCCAGGCTCAGGGCGTCGTCCGGATCAGCCGCCCCAGGATCGTCTATTGCGTAGCTCTCCAATCCAGTCAGGTCGAGGCGCTCTTCTTGCAGTATTGCGGGCAGCGCCGCTTCCGCCGCTGATGTGGATAAACCTAATCTGACCGGGTGCGGATTGACCATGTTATCCCAGTATCCAAGCTCCAGGAGCAGGGCATGTGCAGACCGGGGTGTTTGAGAGCGCCCCAGTTCAGCCAGCAGTCTGGCGCGTTTCACCCTGCCGTATGCAAGATTTTCCAGAGGCATTAAAAAATCTTTATCCCCATCAATAAGGGGTTTGCCACCCTGGATGCGTTCTATAAAATTCTGCCAGTCCCTGGTTTCAGCCAGTTTCATCCTGCGGCTCTCAATTTCCCGCCTGACTTCATCGGGCTGCTTCGGTTTTATTTCAGATATCGAACCCTCAAAGTACAATCCGTCTTCAAGATGGCGGTAAGCAGCCAGGGCAGTCGCAGGGGAGTACTCGCCGTAAGTCAATTCCGCCAGTAATGTAAGATCGGTTATTGTTTGCGCTTGCTCTCCTTCCTCCAGCAAAATCTGCCATGCCAGCTCCAGCTCTCCGGGCGGAAGGATTTTTAGAGTTTTAAAGTCGCTTAACGGACCCGGATGCAGAAGCTCCAGGTCCTTGAAGCGTACTCTCACCTGCTCCCCATCTTCCAATTCGATCGCCAACTTCTCACCAGTATCGATTACACGGGCGGGTTTTCCACGATAGAGGGCGAGGCTGTTCGCTTTAATGTCCGTTTCCATGGTTCAAGATATAAATTCTGAGGGCGAGGTAGATCAGGAATGGCGTATTAGTATCCCATTAAATCACCATAAATGTTACCACTCATTCCAGCCGGTGAGATATACTGGTGGAAATCTTTATCTGAGGATTGCTATGGGATTTCACGGAAGCGGTTGGTGGAGTTATATCCGGTCAACCGATGAAAAACCAAAACTTACTTGGGACCTGATGAAACGGGTGCTGGGCTATTCCCAGCCTTACCGCTCCCAGATCGTCGGAATGCTGCTGCTGATCCTGCTTAATACCGGCCTGACTCTGCTGACGCCGCTGATACTCAGGCAGTTGATCGATGTGACGATCCCGGCCAAAGACATCCGCCAGTTGATCACCCTGGCTCTGGGACTGCTCCTGATCCCTTCCCTGGGCGGCCTGATAAGTGTGATCCAGCGCAGGCTGAACGCCCAGGTTGGGGAAGGAGTGATCTATGACCTGCGGGTCGCTCTGTATTCAAGCCTGCAGAGGATGTCGCTGCGCTTCTTCACCAACACCAAAGTCGGGGAGTTGATGAGCCGGCTCAACAACGACGTTATCGGAGCCCATAACGCCATCAGCAGCACCATCGTTGGAATCATCACCAACATCATCCAAGCAGGCGCGGTGCTGGTGGTGATGTTGAGCCTGGACTGGCGCCTTACATTAATAAGCATCGCTATCCTGCCGCTCTTTATCTACACGGCCCGGCGGATGGGTGCCCGCCTAAGGGATATCGCCCGGCAGGGCATGGACGCAAACGCCCAGATGAACGCGACCATGAATGAGACCCTCAATATCGGCGGCGCTCTACTGGTTAAGCTGTTCGGACGATCCCGATTGGAAGTCGACCGCTTCAAGCTCAGGGCTGCCTCCGTGCGCGATATCGGTGTGCAGCGGGCGGTTATGGGTGCCTCGTTTTTCGTGATTATCGGCTTGCTGAGCGCGGTTGGAACCGCCCTGGTTTATGGAATTGGCGGTTACCTGGTTATCCTTGAATTCCTGACCATCGGGACCATCGTGGCTTTCGGCGCATACCTTACCAGCCTTTACACCTCCCTTCAGGGCCTGGCGAACGCACCGGTAGAGTTTGCCACCTCGGTTGTCAGCTTCGAGAGAGTATTTGAAGTGATTGATCTCCCGCCGGATATCGAAGAAAAGGTAAATGCAAAAGGACTATTGGAAGTTACCGGGGAACTGAGGCTTGAAAACGTCACGTTTAAATACCAGGCTCCCGGCGAAACACGGCTCAGCGAAGTGCACCGCTTCGGCCAGATGCACGAAGTCAGCGCAACCCTTTCAGGAAAACTGCTTGAAGTTAAACCCAAATCCAATGGGGACGGCGACCACCGTTCAGGTATATCAATACTTGAGGCGGAATATAAATCATTTGGACCGGAGCCTGCGACAGAGGAACTCAACTCAAACCTTGAAAAAACATCCCCGGACGACCCGAACCGCAGCCAGGCCAGGGAACTTGCGCTCGAAGACATTTCTTTCGAAATCAAACCTGGCCAGCTGACGGCACTTGTCGGGCCGAGCGGCGCGGGTAAGACTACCCTGACCTATCTGATCCCGCGCCTCTACGACCCGGTTGAAGGGCGTATCCTGATCGACGGCTATGATCTGCGTGATCTCAAACTGGATTCGCTCAGCGCTCATGTGGGCATGGTTACCCAAGAGACGCATTTATTCCACGACACCATCCGGACTAACCTTCTGTACGCGAACCTGGACGCCACCCAGGATCAGATAGAAGCAGCCTGCAGAACCGCGAACATTCATAATTTCATCAGCGAACTCCCGGATGGCTACAATACTATCGTCGGGGAGCGCGGCTACAGGCTGAGCGGCGGCGAAAAACAACGCATCGCCCTGGCGCGGGTGATCCTGAAAGACCCGCGCATCCTGGTTCTGGACGAAGCCACCAGCCATCTCGACAGCCAGTCTGAACTGCTCATCCAGGAAGCCCTTAAGCGGGTGATGGCGGGGCGTACAAGCCTGGTGATCGCCCACCGGCTGAGCACAATCCTTTCCGCGGACTTGATCCTGGTAATGGACCGCGGCCGGATCGTCGAATCAGGAAGGCACGCTGACCTGCTTTTAAACGAAGGTCTTTACGCCCACCTGTACCACACCCAGTTTGAAAGGTCTTTCGAGGGCGGGTGATCTGCGGGTCAACCCAGAAAGGCTCGGGACAGAATTCCAGGTCTTTTCGCAAATAAGCGCCACTGGCGGTGGGGGTGTAAACCGTCCGGCGCTCAGCCCTGCCCACCCTGTAGGCGCACACATGGATACAGTTCTGCACAGCGGCGGGTTCAACGGCGCATTGGAGGTTCCGGCCAGCAAGGATGATCTTCATTCCCTTAAAGTGTGGGACTAGTCACTCCCCGGACAAATACAGCGATTGGGACGACTGCCTGAACGGCGCGAAAGTGCAACTGTTTCTTGCAGGCTACTTCAAAATTTAATTAGAATATCCCTTAATTAAAAAGAGCACCCAAGCACCCGAGTAAGAACAAATAGTCAGGGTAAAATATCTTTTCGAAACCTTATACAAACATGAAGACAATGATGCGTGAAGCGCCGCACCGGCGCAGAAATCCCTTAACCGGAGAATGGGTGCTTGTCTCACCCCACAGGGCACAGCGTCCCTGGCAGGGACAGGTCGAAAAACCAGCCCCCGAAATCCTGCCCGCATATGAACCAGACTGCTATCTCTGTCCCGGCAATCTGCGCGCAAGCGGCGAAAGAAATCCTGACTACCAGTCAACCTTTGTTTTCACCAACGATTATTCAGCTTTGCTCAACAATGTGAAAAACGAGCCCAAAAACCAGCACCCCCTATTCCTGGCTCACCAGGTTAACGGCACCTGCCGGGTGATCTGTTTCTCGCCGCGCCATGACCTGACTTTACCCGAGATGGAGATTGGTGATATCCGCTCAGTGGTGGATGTATGGCGCGAGCAGACCTCCGAACTGGGAGAAGAATATCTCTGGGTCCAGATTTTTGAAAACAAAGGCGCGGTAATGGGTTGTTCCAACCCGCACCCGCATGGACAAATCTGGGCAAGCGACCGCCTCCCTAATGAACCCGCCAAAGAAGACCACCGCCAGCTTGAGTATTACCGCCAGCACAATTCTGCGCTGCTGATTGATTATTTCGAGCTGGAGCGCAGCAAAAACGAGCGGGTTGTCTGCCAGAACGATCACTGGTGCGCGCTGGTCCCCTTCTGGGCAAACTGGCCTTTTGAGATCCTGCTTGCACCTAAAAACCACATACTCAGGCTGCCGGAACTATCAAATGAGGTATCAGAAAGCCTTGCATCAATTATTAAAACCTTGACTGTGAAATTGGATAATCTCTTCGAAACTTCGTTTCCATACTCGATGGGCTGGCACGGCGCGCCACTCATGCAGGGTGAATATAAACACTGGCAGCTGCACGCCCATTTCTACCCTCCTTTGCTCCGTTCAGCGACAATTAAGAAATTCATGGTCGGTTACGAGATGCTGGCGGAACCCCAGCGGGACCTGACTCCTGAGCAAGCAGCCCGGCGCCTCCGTGAGATGCCCGAAATTCACTATAAATCCGGATAAATGAAAAAAGCTGGGGGTCCAGATGGGGATTAAGCTATTTCAAGCAAGTTCCGCCAATCGATCGCGGCGATGGTTTTATGCAGGCTGTGGTCGTCATCTACCACATTTACGGTCAAATTGGTAAATAGTTTTTTTGCGATGATTCGCATTTCGTCCAGGGGGATGATGCTGTCGAATTTTCCATGGTAAATCACTGCAGGTACGGATACAGGACCTGGCAGATCGGGCGAAAAATCAGGCCAGGTGAACGCAGGCGCGAGCAGGACTAGTTTCTCAACCCGTTCCGGATTGGCACAGGTATAGATTGCCCCCATCAAACCTCCCAGGCTGGAACCGATCACTTTCCACCCACCCCTGCTCGACATAATCTGCTCCAATTTCTGAATTCTCTCATTTAAAGTCCCCGCAAAATCCGGGCAGACAATCCCCGGAAAAATCTCCATGAGATGGCGAGCTTTTGTTCCCTGGCTGGAACCCATCAGCCCGTGAATAAAAATAATCTGGGATGATGCCGTTGAATTCACCGGGTATATTCCTTCAATGCCCCGGCAGTCATTCACACACCGTCACAAAACGGTAACCCTCTTCAGCCAGTTGGGGCAGTAAAATTTCCAACGCTGCAGCTGTTGGCGAGGACTCCCCCTGCAGGTCATGCATTAATACAACCGCACCTGGAAATATACTTGCTTTCAATTGTTCAGCAATTTGAGCAGGATCATCAATCTTCAAATCTTGGGAGTTGATATCCCATAACACTACCTGGAAACCTTTTTCCGCCGCGCTTGCGCGCGTGTAAGAATCCAGTGCGCTGTAAGGCGGTTGTAGGCATCTCCCCGAACCCCCATCGACAATTATGGCAGCAGCTTCGGCTTCCTCAAAAAACTCGGAACGCCCTGCAGGTGAAAGGGTATAGTAGCGCGAGGTGCGACTTCCCAGCGTCTGCCGGGCATCCCCGTATTCTTCCAGTATTTGTTTATATTCCAGCGCCTGGTTGCCTGTTGTAAAAAATGCTGCCCAAGCTTGGTTCGCCTCAAGTGCTTCAAGTATCCCGGGTATGCTGCCTGCTCCGGATGGATCGCTTTCAAATGTGAAATAAAGAACCTGACCCGTGTTTAAAATGGAGGCAGATTCCGGTGAAATGGGTTCCGGGGTTCCCAGGGAAGATATCTCGGGAACTGTCAACCCTTCCGTTACCCCCACCGCCTCTCCTCCATCATCCCGGATCCAGCCTTCCCCTCCATCAAAGCAGCAGGCCCGCCACCAACGGGTTTCTTCCGTCACACCTAGATTCTTCCCAGTAATATGTATAGCCTCGCCTTTGTCGAGCTGACCAATCACTTTATATCCCAGGCCTGGACCGGCGCGAACCTCCACAGATCCTTCTGCTTGCGGGATGAAATACGGCTCCGGAGGGATCATACTCGTCCGCCCGCCTCTACCGCGGATGTTTATTGCCAGCTGATACTCTGTTTCACCGCCAACTGAAACTGCCCGGATGCTGTAATCCTGGGTGTTCGGAAGTTCCCCTGACCATGCGGTTCGCTCGCTTTCTACAGAGCTCAACACCTCGCCATACTCCTCTCCGAGGATAGAGAGCAGTACAGTGTCGTGAGGTGAAGCGATATCGACCGAAAGAATTTGCCCGGCTAATCCCCGCAGCATATAGTGGTCGCTGCCGTTAAACTGGATTGCACCTTTGATCAGGATTTCATTTTCGTCAGACTGCAGGTCGATTCTCTCTTTTTCTGCGTTGAATTGGGAAGGGTTAGCTGCCATTTCACTTACCTGTTCCGACTCAAGTTGCAATCTACCGGTTCCGGTTGAAAATGACAACTGGCGCTGGATGCTCGGGCAGCAAACCGGATCGTCTGGCGCATACTCGTCCAAGATGATATGAATGCTCCCGTTATCAATATCCATCCGGTGGATGAAAACAGCCTGACCTAATTCAAAAGGTTGCAGCACCTGGGGGAATCCGCGGTCATTTATCGCCGCCAGTAAATGGTGTGTAGGTTCCCCATTCCCAGTTTCCAGGACCAGTATTAGAGCTGCATCTGCACGTCCATCTCCGTTCAGGTCGCCGTAAACCCGGAATGGCGACAGGCTGGCCTCGAAACCATCCGGAAGCCCGGATGCTTTGCCATCCACGAGCCTTATTTCCTCGCCTTCCATTCCGGTTAGAGTGAAAGTGAGGTTTTTAAGCTTCTGCCAGTTAAGATCGTAGGGATCTACCACGCGTTGTGAGCTGCCAGTTCCATTCTCCTGAACCGGGAGGTTTTTAAGTATCTTAACAAGTTCAAACTTCAACATCGGTCCCCCATTACCCGGTTCCCCAACAACCTTAGATTGAATCAGCAGTTCATATTCAATTCCGGGCTGGTACTCAAATCCATCAATTGAACCATAAAAGATTGTCCACTCATCATCAGGACTTTCCTTGATGAGCAGGCAATCGCCTGTTTCACCATTCACGCAGTTGACTTTATTGGCTGCAACAAAAATTGTCTTCTGGTTGTCATATTGAGAAGGCGGGACGCATGCGCTCAAGCAGCCGACCAGAATGATCAGCAGCGCTCGCCACAGATTTACATATCTTCTCGGAATACTCAATTAAGTCCCTTTACCCAGCATTGAGCGATTTCTGCCTGCCAACCCGTGGTACCCCCTGACCGCCAATAACAGGTTTAAAACAGGAAATAAATTTTAGCATATTGTCCATAAAAGCGTCAAAAAGACCTGTAAGATTTCGTCTCCACCCCTCGTCATAAATAATGAGCGCGACAGGAATCGAACCTGCAACCCTTGGCTTAAAAGGCCACTGCTCTGCCATTGAGCTACGCGCCCACACCTGCCGGCATTTTGATCCTCCGGCAAACTGCATTCTAACACGCTGAAAATCTCTCGTCAACATTTGTGCATAGGCGCTGATTATTGCAGGATTCACTTGACTTTTACTGCCTGGCTTGATAATATTCCCCCTCTATTTTGAGAGAATAAACATGACAATACTAAAATTTTTTGGAGTAATTTATGGCTGAAATAACAAAGCTGACTGAAACCACCTTCCAGAGTGAGGTAATTGAGGCTCCAGAAACAGTCCTGGTTGACTTCACCGCAGTTTGGTGCGGCCCTTGCAAAATGCTGGATCCGGTTGTACAGGATTTAGCCAGTGATTGGGATGGAAAAGTGAAAGTATTCAAGCTGGATGTCGATGAAAATCCCTCCGTTGCGATAAATTACCAGGTCATGGGCGTCCCAACCCTGATGCTGTTCAAAAACGGCGAACCAGTGGAGCGGGTAACCGGATATATGCCCAAGGATCGTCTGGTTAAAAAATTCAATCCCCACCTGAACTAGATAAATAACCCCGTCAGTTTCCTGCCTGCATGACTGCTGAGGCCATGCAGGCGTTTTTATGTGTTCGGAGACCTTTAGTCGAGTGCTGCCGCCCGACGGAGGATATCAACCTTATCCGTTCTTTCCCATGGCAGGTCCAGGTCCTCACGTCCAAAATGTCCATAGTTCGCGATCTGCCTGTAAATCGGCCGTCTTAGATCAAGATCCCGGATGATTGCGCCTGGCCGCAGGTCAAAATTCTCCTCGATTAACTGCCCAATTTTCCCGTCAGCGATTTTTCCTGTCCCAAAGGTCTCGCAATTTACGCTAAGAGGGTGCGCAACGCCGATTGCATACGCGACCTGAATTTCGCAGCGGTCCGCAAGGCCGGCAGCAACGATGTTTTTAGCTGCCCAGCGGGCTGCATAGGCTGCTGATCGGTCAACTTTCGTCGGATCTTTTCCGCTGAAACAACCTCCACCGTGGCGTCCCATACCGCCGTATGTATCGACAATAATTTTCCTGCCAGTGATACCTGAATCGCCCTGTGGTCCACCAGTTGCGAATCTCCCGGTCGGGTTTACATGAACAGTCAATCCATCATCCACCATTTCAGCCGGGAGTACCGGATTAATTACTTTTTCGGTGATCCCCTTCACAATTTCCTCCCGCTCAATCTCAGGTGCGTGCTGGGCGCTTATGAGCACCGAGTCAATTCTTTTTGGAATTCCGTAGTTATACTCCACCGTTACCTGGCTCTTGCCGTCCGGACGAAGCCATTCCAAAATTCCGTCTTTCCGGACCCGGGTAAGCTGGCGGGTGAGTTTGTGCGCCAGGTGGATGGGCATCGGCATATATACAGGGGTCTCATTGCAGGCAAACCCAAACATCATCCCCTGGTCTCCAGCGCCAATCGCCTCCACTTCCGCCTCGCCCATCCCGCCTTGTTTTGCCTCAAGCGCTCTGTCCACACCCAGGGCGATATCTCCGGACTGTTTCGCGATTGCAACCAGCACACCGCATGTATTTCCATCAAACCCTTTTGCGCTGTCATCGTAGCCGATATCCATGATCACACTGCGGGCTAATTCATCATAGTTTATTCGTGCTTTGGATGTAATTTCACCCATCAGCAGCACAAAGCCAGTCTTTGTTGCTACTTCACATGCCACCCGGGATTGTGGATCGACTTCAAGGCAGGCATCCAGCACCGCATCGCTGATCTGGTCACATATTTTGTCCGGGTGACCTTCGGTCACCGATTCAGAAGTGAATAGAATCCGATCCGCATTCATAAATGTTGTGGTCATCCAAATCCTCCAAAAAAAATTGCCCTTTCTGTTGTTGAGAAAGGGCAGCCAAATAATTATAGACTTCTTTCTCATCTTCCAGAAGATCCGTCTGCCGGAATTGGCACCTTCCTCCGGGATTATCCGGGATAGGGGTTGCCGAGGTTTCACAGGGCCGGTCCCTCCACCTCTCTGGATGAGTGCCTGTCAAAGGCAATACTAGTTTAGCGTCTGCGATAATACCACGCGCTCGATAACCTGTCAAACCGACAGTCATTGGGTTGACAGCCTGTGATCGAATTCATTAGAGAAATAACCACAGGACCAAATAATAACCGATCACACCCGCCCACAACCAGGAATCAATCCTGTCAAAAACCCCGCCGTGGCCAGGTATCAGGCTGCTGGAGTCTTTAACGCCAACCTGGCGCTTAATCATACTCGCTCCCAGGTCGCCCAGTACTGTAACCACGCTGAGGATAAAACCGAGCGCCAGCCCACTGAGCGGCGTGATGTTTGTGCCCGGTCCAGCAAGAGGTTGCCATAAATACGACAGCAAGACCGCTCCAAGTGTACCCGCTAAAATTCCTCCTATATAACCCTCCCAGGTTTTTTTAGGGCTGAGACGGGGGGTCATATGATGGCGACCAAGTCCCTTTCCGACAAAGTACGCCCCAGCATCGGCTATCCAGACCGCTGGCAGAACCAGCAGCACCCACCACATCCCTTCCGGCAGATTTCGCAGCGAGATCATATACGCGCCTATCCAGCCTATGTAAAGGACACCGCTCACCGTTATCGCAAAATCAGTTCCAGCCTGTCCATGCCCGCGCTCAAAAGCAACAAGATGATAAGCCAGGCTTACCAGGACTACAACGCTGATCATCCAATCTGCGCCCTGGAAATAAAACAGAGCCCGACCAACAGCCAAAACCAGCGTGCCCAGAATTATGATAATGGATGCCGGTTTGTATCCCCCGGCCCGGAAAAGACCCCCGTATTCCCAGGCGGCCAGCACCAGGATCAGCACCACAAGACCGACGTAGAATATCCCGCCGAAATATATCGCCGCAATCCCAACAGGAAGCAGTGCTGCTGCTACCAGGACGCGCTTAAGAAGCATTCTTTTCTTGCTTGCTTTTTGAAGGGGAAACCCGCCCGTAGCGGCGATCACGGTCCGCGTATTCAACCAGCGCCAGTCGCAGTTGTTCCCTGTCAAAGTCCGGCCAGTAGACCTCCGGGAAATACCATTCCGAGTACGCCCCCTGCCAGATCAAAAAATTACTGCCGCGCAGTTCGCCGGAGGTGCGTATTATCAGGTCGGGGTCAGGTACGCCTGCTGTGAACAGGTAATGGTTGACAGTCTCAATGGTCACATCCGCAGCATTAATTCCATCCTCAATCATACGCTGAATCGCGCATACAATTTCATCCCTTCCGCCGTAGTTGAAAGCGATATTAAGAATCAGCCGTTCATTGTCTTCAGTGTATTCCAGCGCATGGAGGACTTTCTCGCGGAACGCAGGTTTAACCCGGTCCAATCGGCCAATATGGCGCAGCTGGACTCCCTGGTCATGCAATTCCTGTAGTTCCCTATCGATCACATCCTCGAAAATTTTCATCAACCCCCGGACTTCAGCTGAAGGACGGCCCCAGTTTTCGGTTGAGAAGGCGTAGATCGTCATGTAGCGGATCCCAAATTCAATAAAGGCTTCAATAATACGGCGCAGGTTTTCTGTGCCAGCCCTGTGCCCTGCCAGGCGAGGCAACCCGCGCGAAAGCGCCCAGCGCCCATTTCCATCCATTATGATTGCGATGTGAGTTGGAACGACCTCGGGCAAATTTATATTTTCATCTGTTTTGTTTTTCGTGTTTATGAGCGCCACTTAGAATTCGAGTATCTCCTTCTCTTTTCGTTCACCGATACTATTGATATCATCAATTTTCTCGTCGGTGATTTTTTGCAGGCGTTCTTCCCCCCGTTTGAGGTCGTCTTCTGAAATCATTTTTTCATTTTCAAATTCCCGCAGGTCACGAATGCTGTCCCGGCGGACATTCCGCACTGCGATGCGAGCTTCTTCAACGCGGTGATGTACCAATTTGACCAGGTCGCGGCGGCGCTCTTCTGTCAGCGGCGGCAGGTTCAGCCTGATCGACTTGCCATCGCTGTTCGGCGTCAATCCCAGGTCCGATGTTAAGATACTTCTTTCGATATCCTTCAGGGAAGAATCGTCAAACGGTCGAATCAACAACGAACGCGGTTCAGGAACGCTGATTGTGGCTAGCTGGATTAACGGAGTGTGTACACCGTAATATTCTACATTCAGTTTTTCTACCAGTCCGGGGTGTGCCCTCCCGGTTCGGATACCAGCCAGGTCATCCTCAAGAGCTTGAATGGCGCCATCCATACGGGTTTCTGCTTCCTTGTAAACATCATTAAGCATTGTTGCCTCCGCTCTGCAACACTTTTTTACCGGTTAACTATAGCATAACCGAAAATAATAGGCTAGAAAAGGGTTTGCAAAAAAAGCCGACTAATGAAGAACTTATCCCGAAACGATCGTGCCCACCGCCTTGCCGTGTAGGGCTTCCTGGAGCGCTTTTGCATCCCAGAGATTCAGCACCAGGATAGGCAGGTGGTTATCCATGCATAGTGTCAGCGCGGTGCTGTCCATTACTTCCAAGCGTTTATTGATCGCATCCATATACGTAAGGTGATCGTAACGGACCGCGTCTTCATACTTGAGCGGATCACGGTCGTACACTCCGTCAACCTTGGTTGCTTTTATAAGCACCTGCGCTCCGATTTCAACCGCCCTCAAGGCGGAAGCAGTATCTGTTGAAAAGAAGGGATTGCCAGTCCCTGCGCCCAGTATGACCACTCGACCTTTCTCCAGGTGGCGGATCGCCCTGCGCCGGATGTACGGTTCAGCAACCGCATGCATCTCAATTGCGGATTGGACACGTGTGTAGAGCCCCATTCGCTCCATAGCATCCATCAGCGCAAGGGCGTTCATCATTGTGCCCAGCATTCCCATATAATCCGCGGTTGCCCGGTCCATCCCCCTCTCTATTCCAAGGCGGCCGCGCCACAGGTTCCCCGCCCCGATGACCACAGCCACATCCACATCCAGCTCGCGCACATCCCGTACCCGAAGGGCAACATCTTCCGCCCTTTCTGGATCAATGCCAAACCCGCCGTCACTTGCCAGCGCCTCCCCACTGATTTTTAACAATATCCGTTTGTACTTCAATTTTTCTTCCATCCGCCGCTCCTGCTTAGTCTACTTTCATTCAATAATAAAAAAGCCAACCATGGGTTGGCTTTTTTAGGTTATTCAACACCGGCATGCTCGCCTAATTCCCAGCGTACAAATCGCCGGATCACGACATTCTCTCCAATTGAGGCGATATTCTGCAGAAGAAGTTCTTCAATTGTGATCTCATCATCCCGTATATATGGTTGGCGAACAAGGCAAACTTCATCCTCAAACTTTTTCAACTTTCCTTCAATTATCCGTTCGATAACATTCTCTGGCTTCCCCTCCGCCAAAGCATATTGGCGGGCTTGCTCGCGTTCGTTTTCGAGGACCTCCTCCGGGATATCTTCCGGATGGATATACTGCGGGGCTCCCGCCGCGATTTGCAGTGCTATTTCGTGCACAAACGAGCGGAAGGCTTCTGACCGGGCTACGAAATCAGTCTCGCAGTTCACTTCAACCATCACGCCTACCCGCCCGTCTCCATGCGAGTACAGGTCAAGGTATCCCTCGCTTGCCTCACGGTCCGATCTTTTCAGGGCAGTCGCCAGACCTTTTTCGCGCAGAAAAGCGAGCGCTTTCTCGATATCTCCACCAGACTGCTGCAGAGCAGTTCGGCAGTCCATAATTCCCGCGCCGGTCTCCTCCCGAAGAGCTTTAATTTGTTCAGTTGTAACTTCCATGTCTACGCCTCATCGCTTTCAGATGTATCTACTGCTGGAGGCTCAGCTTCTTCCTCAGATTCATCTTCTGTTCTTGTTTCCTCAGAAGGTTGTTCTTCTTCCGCTTCATCCGTAACTTCAGCTTCAGCTTCTTCAGGTTCTTCGTCTGCCACCGCTTCTGCTTCTGTCTCCGGACTCTCTTCAAGTTTAGCCGCTTCTTCAGCCTCAGCTTGAGCTTTAGCTTCCGCCTCCTGCAGGGCGGCTTCCTGGCTGGCAGAAATTTTCGCCAGGGTCGCCTCGCCCAACAATTCTTCATCCGTCAGTTCCATTTCTTCAATGCCTTCCATGGCGGCTTCCGTCCGAAGCACTGCTTCTTCTTCCTCCAGATCCTTGCGCATAGCGTGTCCTTCTACAACCGCATCGGCGACTCGGCCGACGACCAGCTTTATCGCTCTGATAGCGTCGTCATTTGACGGGATCACATAATCGATATCCCTGGGGTCGCAATTGGTATCCACCATTGCGAGGATGGGAATCTCCAGCAGGTTTGCTTCATGTACGGTTGTCTCCTCTTTGCGCACATCGACAATAAAGACCAGATTGGGCAGCTGTGTCATGTTCCGAATGCCTCCCAGCAGGTATTCAAGCCGTTCTATGCGCCGGGTTAATGTCAGGGCTTCCCTTTTTGTGATCCTTTCAAAATCGCCTTTATCCCGCATTCTCTCCAGCTGCTCGAGTTCGTTGACCCTCTGTCGTATCGTGCGCCAGTTGGTCAGCATCCCGCCCAGCCAGCGGTTGGTTACATAGGGCATACCCGCCCTGACCGCTTCATCATGGACGGTCTCCTGTGCCTGGCGTTTGGTTCCAACAAACAGCACCGTACCGCCTTCGGCAACGATGTCGCGCACCAGGTCGTACCCCACTTCAAGAGCTTTTACAGTTTGTTGCAGATCGATTATGTGGATACTGTTACGTTCGGTGAAGATGTAGGGTTTCATCTTCGGGTGCCACTTGTGGGTCCGGTGTCCAAAATGGACGCCGCTCTCAAGCAGCGCCTTCATACTTACAACGGCCATTTGATTTACCTCCGCGTTATTCCTCCGCCTCCTTCATCTCCGGGTGGAACCCCGACCTAGGGCACGCCCAACCGGATCGGGAGACGTGTGTGATAGGTTGATTTGTGCCTGCACAAATCCTCCCGCCATAGGGCGGGAGCCTGCGAAGTATATCATATACGGGACGGATTCGTCCAGCAATTCTCGCTC
>JBJYWI010000023.1:0-25208 GCA_046259385.1 Anaerolineales bacterium | reverse complement strand
TGCTCTAAAGGCGCGCGAATTAATTAATGTGGAATACGAACAACTCCCCATAATTACTGACCCTGAATTCAGCCGTACTGCTGAGGCTCCAAAATTGCACCCAGACCGCGATTCAAATATTTTCTGCCACTACAAAATAAGAAAAGGCGACATCAATCAAGGCTTTGAAGCAGCTGACCTGATTGTTGAAGGAGAGTACCACACCCCAGCCCAGGAACACGCTTACCTGCAGCCAGAAGCAGGCCTTGGTTTCATCGACGATGAGGGAAGGGTCACCGTCCTGACAGCCGGACAGTGGACTCACGAAGACCGAGAGGAAATTGCCCATGCCCTTGCACTTGATGTGGATAAGGTTCGGGTTAAATATGCTGCAATCGGAGGGGCATTTGGAGGCAGGGAAGACATGTCGGTCCAGATCGTTCTTGCACTTGGGGCATGGCATTTACATAAAAAGGGTATTTCCAGACCGGTGAAGATCATCTGGAGCAGAGATGAATCAATAATCGGTCACCACAAACGCCACCCATACTCAATCCGCACAAGGTGGGGAGTAAACAATCAAGGAAAAATCCTCGCAGCCGAGGTTGAATTGGTAGCAGATGGAGGGGCGTATGCTTATACATCAACCAAAGTACTCGGAAATGCAACCTTGATGTGCACCGGTCCTTATGAAATTCCGAACGTTAAGGTTGATGCATATGCGGTCTATACCAATAACATCCCCGGAGGCGCCTTCAGGGGTTTCGGCGGTCCGCAAGCAGCTTTTGCCGCTGAAACCCAGATGAACCGTATCGCTGAAGAGCTTGGTATCGACCCGGTTGAGTTGAGGCTTAGGAATGTTTTGAAAGAAGGTTCGCTGCTCTCAGTCAATACACCGCTGCCTTCAGGGGTCAATCTGGATAAGGTGATCGCAGAGTGCGCCCGGAAATCAGGTTGGACTTCAGACTCTGGAGAATGGAAACGCCCGAAAACCCGGGGAAAGGTTCTCAAGGCAAAATCAGAGTCAACCATAAAATGTGGAACTGGTTTCGCAGCCGCATTTAAAAACGTTGGTTTCTCTTACGGTTTCCCCGAGCAGTGCTGGGCTATTGTGGAACTTCAAGGAGGAGCAGATATCGAAAAAGTGATTGTCTACCATGCCGGAACAGATGTGGGACAGGGCGCCCATACCGTCTTCCATCAAATGGTAGCAGAAGCAGCCGGAGTGAGCCTGGATAAAGTGGAACTCATCCCTTCCGACACAGCAAGCTCTAATAACTCCGGCAGTGTATCCGCTTCCCGTTTGACCTTTATGGCAGGCAATTCAATAATCGGCGCGGTTAACCAGGCTCTCGAAAACTGGCGCCAGGAGAACAGACCTGCTGTCGGAACTTATCAATACCAGCCTCCAGCCACAACCCCACTAGATCCAGTGACGGGTGAATCAACCCCCAATTTTGCATACGGATACGTCGCTCAATCCGTCAAACTGGAGGTGGATACTGAAACCGGTCAAATAAAAATACTGGATGTTGTATCTGCAAACGATGTCGGTAAAGCGATAAACCCCCAGCAGGTCGAAGGGCAGATTGAAGGAGCAGTTGTTCAGGCTGCCGGGTATGCATTAATGGAAAATTTTATCCAGCAGGAAGGAATCGTGAAGACTGAGCATCTCTCGACTTATCTCATCCCCACCGTTACGGATATCCCTGAACAAACCAGACCACTGATCCTTGAATATCCAGACCCACTTGGTCCTTGGGGGGCACGCGGAATGGCGGAAATGCCCTTTTTGCCACTTGCTCCGGCGGTTATTGCGGCTATGCACGATGCCACCGGAGTCTGGTTTTGTGATTTCCCACTCACCCCACAAAGGGTGCTCGAGGGTCTCGGTAAGATATAAAAGTTTAAATTATTTATTGAGTTTAAAACAGCCTGGTGGGAATTCCCGTCCAGGCTGTTTTTTTGGCTGATATCTTGCATCAATTCAATCTAACTCTGTGATTTAAATTCAAATTCTTTTGCATCGGTTATTTTTTATGAAAGAGAAGTGCGTTTTTATTGAACATCCTGAGATTGATCATTTATTTTTATACAATTCATATGGTGAACCATGTTTAGTAAAAAAATCGCTGGCTTAATAATCCTGATATTACTTGCAGGAATAGCCTTTTTCCCCTCTTCAGCCCAGAATGCAATAGGAGAACCTTCGGAATCGCCTCAATCTTTCAACGATTTGCCAAACCCTTTAATTTTCCCCCTTGTTTTCTTATCAAAACCTTCCTCTCCACCAACCATTGACCTCTTCATTCAGAAAATTGTGGTCACCCAAGGTTCTCAAACCTATACAACAAGCGTTCCGCTTGTAACGGATAGACCAGCGGTTCTCCGTGTGCTGGCAAAAACCAGCGATTCTACTCCAACACCCGGCATCCGTACTTCCTTATCGGCTTACCGTGATGGAAGCTTGCTGCCTGGATCACCACTTATATCAGAGCCTGGTGAAGTGCCTGTTACCCCCTCCCGGGCGTGGCTCAACACAACCTACAATTTCCTGCTCCCACCCAATTGGCTTACGGGAAGTGTTACCTTTGAAGTTCATCTTGATTCATCCAGCGCGCTTTTTGAAACGGACGAAAGCAACAATACCTCCAGTTTAACAGTCACGTTTGGCGAAGTTCCGCCCATTTATTTGAAATTTGTGCCGATCAATTATTTCCACGATACAGGTTCAGGCTATAAGCTCTACCCTGCTCCGCAGAAAGATCATATGAGCGATGACCTCATGGACCTTTTCCCGGTCCCTGGAGTAAATGTTTCACTCCACTCTCCCATAAATTTCTATGGAGACTTGCGCTCTGAATATTATTGGGAAGATTTACTGAACAAAATCACCGCCCTTAAAAAGTCCAGCCAGGCGCCGGATTCCGAGGTCTGGTATGGCGCTATACCGATCGAAGATTACGATGGAGGCACTTGGTTTTACGGCGGCATAGCCGGGGTGGGATGGATCGGATTCCGCGAATCAATCGGGTTGTATGATTCAACCGATGGCAGGATCAACGGCGGTAATGTTGCCGCGCATGAAGTTGGACATAACTTTGGAAGGTTCCACGCGCCATGCGGTGTCCCTACTGCTGACTACGCCTACCCGTATTCAGATGGCCGGATTGGTCAATATGGTTTTGACGTATCCGATTTCACCCCTATCTTATATTCAGTAAAGGATTTTATGAGTTACTGTGATCCTAACTGGATCTCAGACTACAATTACAAGGGTCTGCGCAGCAACCAGTTGGTTTATGGGGCATTTCAGGCGCAGTCCGCCAGCGAACCGGTGATGATGGTGAGAATACGGATATCGGGGGATGGGAGCTACCACTTTGATCCGATCTACGAGTTCGATGGAGTGGTTTCCCGCATTAGTGAGAACAGCGATTATGAAATCGAACTGCTTGATCAGAATATGGAAGTGATATCCCGCCATTCTGTGCCTATAATGCACGCTGAGGAACCTGAAATATCGATTAATTCCATTACAGCAGTTATCCCAAAACCCGTTACTGAAACCAACATGATGCGTTTAATTAAGAATGGTGAAACTGTGCTTGAGAATGTGATTCAATTTCCGATTTCAAAGGCTTTTTTAAATTCACAGCCGGCAGAACCTGAGATACTTTTTGATGCGGACAGTACATACTTAACCTGGGATTTTCCGCAGGTTCCAGCAATGGTTCGATACAGAGACGAGCAGATTAACAATTGGAACACATTGGCTGTGGACATCACAGGCGGCAGGGTTCAAATATTCCCCGACTCTCTCCCTCAAGGGAAGATTCGTTTCGAAATTACTTACGCCAGCAATGACCTTCCACCCGTGTATTTTGAATGGTCAAATCTCGCTTCTGAATAGCATCATTATCCACCACCAAGAAACAGCTCAAACGTTAGTATGGAAGTATGAAATTTACCTTCCGCCAATAAACAGTTATTTGATTTTTTAATTTCCAAACAACTTTCCTGTATGGTATGTTAGGATTTATTTATGAAAGAGGAAACTGGAAAACTTTCCGAAAATTCAAACATAAACAACCGTAGTACCTCTCTTCTGGCTTCCTCTATACAAGCCATAGGTGATACACCGATGGTTGAACTGTCCAGAATCACAGCGAATCTTGAAGGGCGGATCCTGGCAAAGATGGAATATCTGAATCCCGGCTTTTCTAAAAAGGACCGGATCGCCAGGCAGATAATTGAAGACGCTGAAGTATCAGGAAAATTAAGAAAGGGACAAACTGTCGTTGAGCTCACCAGCGGAAACACTGGAACAGGCCTTGCGATCGTTTGTGGAGTTAAAGGATATCCATTTGTAGCTGTTATGTCGAAAGGAAATTCTGTTGAAAGAGCCCGCATGATGGCTGCACTGGGAGCTGAGGTCGTCCTGGTTGACCAACTTCCAGGTTCCATTCCCGGGCAGGTCTCAGGAGGTGATCTTGAATTGGTGGAAATGGAAACCCGGAAGATAGTCTCTGAAAGGCAAGCTTTCCGGGCTGACCAGTTTCGTTTAAAAAGTAATTTCCGGGCTCATTACCTGCACACCGGTCCTGAAATCATCCGTCAGACTGGCGGTAAATTCGACGTATTTTGTGACTTTGTGGGTACCGGAGGGACATTTGCAGGTTGCGCAGCGGCTTTCAAGGAATTTAATCCGGATGTGATTTGCTATCTGGTTGAACCTCAAGGCGCTGCTGTCCTTTCCGGAGAAGATAATCCAAATCCAAACCACAGAATCCAGGGCGGTGGGTATTCAATGAGAGACCTGCCGCTCCTTAAAAAGGAGCACATTGACGGGTATTTATGTGTCGATGATGAAACTGCTATTCAATGTGCCCGCCGTTTGGCGAAAGAGGAAGGCATATTCGCTGGTTTTTCCTCCGGTGCAAATCTAGTAGCTGCGCTACAACTCATTCAAGGCAAATATAAAGGGGGAACCGTTGTAATAATCTTGTGCGATTCCGGTTTGAAATATCTGAGCACTGATCTCTGGGAACACATTTAAACGCCCTTTTCATAAATCAAAAGGAAAATTAAAAACAATGAAAACCATCGGATTAATGGGAGGCATGAGCTGGGAATCTTCAATTGAGTATTATCGGATTATAAATCAGCTTATACAGGAAAGATTGGGAGGATATCATTCGGCAAAATGCGTTCTGGTCTCTGTAGATTTCGCGGATATTGAAGAGAAACAGAAACAAGGAGATTGGGATGGCGCTGCTGCTTTGATGATAGAAGCAGCCAGGCAGGTTGAAAATGCAGGCGGGAATTTTCTTCTAATCTGCACCAATACAATGCACCTGCTGGCTGACCGGGTTCAGACAGCAGTATCAATACCCTTAATTCACATCGCTGATGCAACCGCGCAGGCGGTTATCGCACTCGGTATCACCGAAGTAGGACTGCTGGGAACAAAATTTACCATGCAGGAAGATTTTTATAGGGGACGTTTGGAAAAGCTGTTTGATTTGAAAGTACGCATCCCTGATTCTGCGGATATGGAAATTGTACATGATGTAATCTACCAGGAACTTGTACATGGTGTTATCAACACGAATTCCAAAGAGGAATACCTCAGAATTATAGGCAACCTGACGAAACGAGGGGCGCAGGGAATCATCCTGGGATGCACCGAAATCGGCTTGCTTGTCAAACAAGAAGATACACCCATTCCGCTTTTTGATACCACCCGCATTCACGCAGAGGCGGCTGTAAACTACGCTTTCACCGTAGAGGATCAATGAAACCTTTTCCTTCGATAACAAATGTTAGATAAATAAGCGTGGAAATGCTGGTAATAGCAAACAGCAATACAGCCAAAGACTCACTTGATTTTGGGATGGTTATCGACCTGTTTACACGTCATAAAGGAAATTCAAAAGCAGCCAGGACCTTGGAATACAACATCATTTATATAAAATGCATAAGTCATTGTGGTTGTATTTGATTTTCTTTTTGATTAATTTCTGTTGGAGGTAAATGGTGATAAAAAAATTGCTGCTCCAGATATCTTTTCTTGTTATTCTTTATGCTTTTATCCGCCTGCTGGGAAAACAGCGGAAACAAAGACAATCTGTAAATGAACGGCATGAAAAAAAAGGCGATGAATTGGATGAAATCAACAAGACTGGGAAAGACTTAATCAAACCCGCAATCCAGGGGAGCGATGACCTCACAAGGATATCTGGAATAGGACCAAAGGTTTCCGCAACATTAGCTGAAGCCGGAATAGAAACCTTCGAACAACTGGCGAAATCGGATGAAAATAAATTAAATGCTATCCTTGAAGCGGCTCAAATTCCATTCGCCGATCCGGTTTCCTGGATTAATCAGGCTGAAGAACTGCTTTAAAGTGATATATTCAAACATCCTTATTGAGTTGCACTGAACAACTCCGGGCATTTGAAAACAATTAAAGACATGATTGCGCCGTGCTCGTAGAGCGCTGAGCGGTCAATCACATCACCTGTAAGGATTCCAATCGCGCCATTCTGGCGTTTTGAGTCCTTCCTGTTGAAAATAATATCATCCGCTTCACCCAATTCTCTCCCTTCCCGGATGAGTTCAGCCACTTTTGGCGGTAAATAAAACGAACCTGTCCGCCCCTTTCCAATCATCTCAACAGATAATGTAACAATCCATGCAAAAGCCAGCGCCTCCCCATCCCGGAATTCAATACCACCCTCAATCCCAACCCAATAATCAGCAGAAACCCTCATCTTGCGGGCATTAACTGCTCGGTTTATCGCTCCCTGCAAGGTTTCATCATCTGTCAGCGGCTGGTCACTTACTCCTGAAATTCCAGAGGTTGACTCCAATCGGAATTCTTGATCAGGAAACATGCGCGAAAATGCGTTTCCCACCGCATTAATTTTCACCGGGTTGTTTGAGGCAATCACAACAATTTTCATTTACATGGTCCCTTTGTACATTCCCCCGTCGACTGCCAGCATTACTCCCGTCAGGTAAGATGCTGCGGGCGAAAGCAGAAAAACCGCCGGGTTCGCGACTTCTTCAGGGCTCGCCATACGGCCAAACGGGCTTTCTACGGCTTGCTTATGCATCTCCTCTTCTACGCTTGTATTGTTTATTTCAGCGCGATCCTTCATCAACTCCTGAACGCGCTCCGTGGTTGTCCAGCCTGGAAGTATAGAATTAAACCGAATTCCATCGCCTCCCAACTCCAGAGCCAGAGTCTTGGTGAGACCAATTGTCGCCGCCCGGATGCTGTTTGAAAGAACCAGATTCGGGATTGGCTGTTTTACAGAATAGGAAGTTATTGTCAGAACGCTGGCGGTTTCTGATTGGCGCAAATAAGGCAGGGCAGTCCGGATCAGACGCACATGGCTGAGTAATGCCAGATCCAAACCCCTTTTCCAGGTATCTTCGTCAATTGTTTCAAATTTCCCAGATGGTGGACCGCCAGAGTTGGTCACAAGCAGATCAAGACCTGCTGCTTTGCTGATAACCTGGTTGATAATTTTTTCGACATCAGAGAGATCTGTCACGTCTCCGGGAGCTGTCAGGACTTCATTTCCGGTTTTTTTTGATAATTTTAAGGCAGCGATCTTAAGTTCTTCCGGATTGCGGCTGTTGATAAAAACCTTTACGCCTTCCGAGACGAGCACTTCCGCTATTGCGTAACCCAAACCTCTACTTGAACCAGCCACCAATGCTATTTTGCCTGCAAGTTTAAGATCCATTAGTTTCTCCTGTAAAGCGTTTTCTTTATTTTTTCAACTATGAGTCGATTATTTCGTGAAAATTTATAATTCCCCAATACATTTTATAAAATTTCGAGCTGATCAGCAATCAGGTCAACATCCCTCCAGTTAATCTCGATCCACCTGACTACTTTTTGTAAGGCTCTTTGGGTGTACCCGTTGTCATTGCTGACCAGCGCACACGCCAGAATGGTCTCATTCCAGCGATCCTGGTAGTCAATTTCGGCAACCGAGACATTAAATTCACGGTGCAGTTTCGCGATCAACGGTTTCAATCTGCCTCGTTTTTCTTTCAACGACTGGCAGCCAGGAATATATATTTCCAGTGTTAGCAACCCCAGGGACATCAGAAAATAATTGATATGTAAAATCTTTATTAATTAAGTGACCAGCAACTATTGAAAATAGTATAATCAAACCTATGGATAATACAAGAGGATGGATACTGGTAATTGGAATTCTGATCATAATCGCTGCAATAGGCGTGGGGATGGTCTGGATTGTGCGCGACACCCTGAATACTTCAATTTCCCCAGTTCAATCGATGACCGGGGACCTAGGAACAAGAGTCGCCCAGGTACTTAACCCTACACCCACAATATTACCTGATCCAATCACTATTCTGCGCGAAATACGATCTCTAGCACGGCTAGAAACGGTTCAATATTCAATCGAAAAGGTAATCACTGCAGAGACAAAACAGGAGCCTTTAGGCGTTTTATTTGGGGACCGGTTACTCCTTGTCGCTCATGGAAAAGTAATCGCTGGCATCGATCTCGAAAAAATTGGACCCAATGATCTGTGGATAGAAAATGAAGTATTGTATGTAAGGCTTCCTGAGCCAGAAATATTCATCGCTGCATTGGACAGCGAAAATTCTTATGTGTATGATCGCGATAAAGGGTTGCTCACCAAAGGAGATATTAATCTGGAGACTGAGGCCAGAAAAGCTGCTGAAATTGAAATCAAAAAAGCCGCTGAGGAGGATGGAATTTTGGATCTGGCGGGTAAGAATGCAGAAAACTATTTATACAGCTTGTTCCGCCAGTTAGGTTACCCTGAAGTGATTTTTGTTGAAAGTGAAAGAAGCAGTTCTTCGGAATAAAGGTTCTTTCAGCTGGAAGAATTGGTTAAACTATATTATTACTAAACCCGATTTATCCACATCTGGTTTGAATACTTTTCTCTATATAATTCCTCCGCACGTTCCATTTCACTTGCGGTTATATTATCAGCGACAAGATTTAGATTTAAAACCTCTGAAAAAGCATCCGCGAACGCCCTGGCTGCCTTATCCCAGCTAACCGGCTTTTTTGAAACATCCCGAACTGTTGCCGCCTTCTCAAACAGCCTGGCTGCTGCGGCGTCCCGGGATTCCCGGTCAGGAAAATTTAACACCCGGATCAACCTGGTCAGATCTCCTTCTAAAGGCAGCGTGCCGTGCTGCATCACGCCGCCTTTTCGCCTTGCCTGAGCACTTCCTATCAATTTCTTTCCATCCACAGTAATCTCATAGCTTGAAGGTACTTCGAAACATACTGGATTTTTTTTATCGCCTTTAAACCTGGTTTCTTCGGGAGATTTCTCCACTGAAATCGCTGGGATTCCAAGGGACTGCAGCGCATACAACAGCGCCTTTGCCAGGACGTTGTAACTGGTCAACACGCCACCCGCAAGACGAGGTTCATCCTGAGGGCCATTCACTGAATATGTGAGCTCATCTGTGTGCAGTATCGCGCGGCCTCCAGTTGGACGCCTGACAAGGTCATAACCTCTATTTGTGATCTCAACGATAGATACATCACTAACAGGCTGGGCATATCCAAGCGAGACGCAAGGAGGTTCCCATGCATATAAACGCAGGGTTGCAGGTGCGCTGCTGCTCGTGACCGATTCCAAAATCGCCTCATCGATCGCCATATTCATTGCACCATCAATTGGTTTATCGAAAATTACACGCCAATCAGATTTTTCAAAATCCATTTACAAAATAAAATCCTTTTCAATAGAGAATGCCTCATGAAAACCCTCATCCTTCTGCACCGGCTGTATTCGTTACTGTCGGAGTTTCTGTTAGCGTCATTAGTACTGTTGGTGTACTTGAAACGGTTGGGCTTGCTGTTCCGGTTGGAATTATGGAAGAGCTGGCAGTCGGAGTTGCTGTCAAGGCAACAGCGGGAATTGGACTTGGTTGCATACCCGGACCTGCCAATTTTACCCGCGCCATTGTTGTAAAAGGGCTTTCCGGATAAAGGCGCCATAATTTAAGGTAAACATCAATTGATTCACGCTCATACCCAGACAATTCGCTCGCTAGGCCAAGCATGTAGTAATATCGGTCGCAGCTCCAAGTTACCTCGCAATGCAAGCCGGGCCAATCTTCTAAATTAAGCAGTTCGATCCTGGCTTGCAATGGATCATTCTTCTCAAAAAGGTACTCTTCCGCTATATCCATCCCATTTTGAAAATGGCTGGGATATTCAGCCCGAAGCGGTATGAATTCAATATAAGGTTCCCATCGATCCGGAATGCGTTTCATAATAAACGCATATTTTTTATCCACAAAAACAACATTTTTTAGATGGTCATAGTCCTCACTGACAAATCCTTCATCAAGAAGTTCGGTAATAGGCGGATTAGCATCGACAGCACCTACCCGGATAGCCTTCTTGCCAGATTGTGAATCTGCAAGAATCCAATACTCAAGCTGCGTGGTAGGTCTGTGCTTTACAGTGATCCAGCGTTCTTCCTGGTTATCGCCTTCAAAATCGAAATATCCGGAACTTGTAATATTCACCCCCAGGTCCAGCAGGGTTTGAACTGGATTGTCAAGTTTTTCAGATGGTATATTCTCCACCAGGTACTCCAATGCATAGGAAGGTATGCACTCCGGAGTACTGATGCATGCATTGTAGATGTCATCCGGCAATTTATACGAATTAAGAAATTGTCTCGCCGGCTCCACCCACCTACTGTTCGGAATACTCGGATTGTTAATCAGCTGTGATAAATAATCCTTTGCTTCCTTAGAGTTTCCGGCAAGAGCATGGTTTAGGGCAAGCCGGTAGAGAAGTCCATCGAGCGCATCAAGGGGGTACGGTTTTTTGTCCGCATCAACCTGCGGTGGCCAGGCCGGTAAAATCGTTTCCATAATCTTGACAGCTGCCTGCGGACCCCAGATCCTCTCAGCGTGATCCAGGATATATTCACAGAAGAACAAAGCTCCCGGAAGTGGTTCCACCCGATAATCTTCTGTCGTATTATCAAAAAAAGTCCCATTCCACAGGTAAGACCGTTTGATTGTAACCGGACAGACCGGATAAACTCTTGTTTGAAATAATAATTGATTCTGGTCAGCCGCAGTTTTCGAAACAGACCAATGGTTAACAAAATCCATTCCAATGTTGAACAAGTCCTTTTCTGGAATGAATTGAAGCTCGCCTGGAACTGGCCGACTTATATTTAAGACTTCCGGAGGCTGTATTGCGTAATCGCCGGGTTTGTTCGAAGAATATATAACAATTTCCTTTCCATCCTGTAGGTTATTATTCAAATCCTCGAGAATCCAAATCACCTGCGGCTGTTTTGTAAAGTCAAATATTGTCTCCAAAACAATCGTCTTAAAACCTTCTTCGGTTTCCAATAGCCAGATATATGCACCTCCCCCGCCTCGAATTTCAGCAATATAGCTGTTTAACACTCCTGGGATTGGATCGATCTTCACAAGAGAAATATCAAGCCTGGGTTCGCTAGCCTTGAACCAGCTTTTTAATTTTTGTACAGTAACACTGTCTGTATTTAACCCATCTCGAATAATTTTGGCATAAGACTCACCTGCCTCTGTATCACCAATCCTCGCCAGATTGAATGCATAATGCCAGTTCCAATCTTCCACAAATACTGAGCCCGGAAATCGAAATAACGCATCAGATAGCGCAATTAACGTGTATTCAAATGATCCGTAATAATCGGCATTATCTTCACCCCTTTCACTCTCTGGAAGCGTGTCGGGGTATCCTTCCATCAATTTGATCAAATAATCCGCATTTTCCGGTTTCCATCCACTGAGTGTGTAAACCAGATTATTTCCAAGCGGTAATGCCGGTGTGAGGGTTGGCAGCCCTGTAGGTGTAGCAGAAGGAGCTGGAGTAGAAGTAATCGAAGGAGTAAGCGTAAAAGTTGGGCTGAATGTAGGGCGGGAAGTCTTAGTTACGGTCGCGGTTGGTGTGATTGTAGTAGTATTTGTTGCAGTCTGCGTTGCTCTAATGGTGTTCGTAATTGTCCCGGTTTTGGTTGGTTCAGGAGCAAGGAAATACGGATAAGAGCCAATTACAAAAACCAACCCCATCACGATAACCACCAGTATGATTAATATCGCCAGCAGATACTGCTTGCGTTTTGTATCGGTGAGATCACCTTGCATGATAAAAAAAAGTAGGTAAAAGCTGTTTGTCTTAAAAGAATTGAACCTGCTTCACAACTCCAGTACAGATTCAGCTTCTGATCTAATCTTCTCTAACAGGTTTGAGTCAACCGGAACCAATGGTGGGCGTACTGTCCAGTTTGGAAACTTATAAAATTGTGACAGGATGAATTTAATTAACGGCGGTGCTGGTGGGTATTTGTCAATAAGCCCCCGAGATTTAATTAATTTTTCCTGTAGAAAATTTATCGGTTCTCCTTTGGAGTATCGCTCCCATAATTGGCGTGAGTCAATCGAACAAAGATTAGCGAGGGCTGTAATGCAGCCAACCGCTTTATTTTCCAGCGCCTTGCTGAATAACCTGTCGTTTCCGCTGAAGATATTAAGATCAGCCCCAAATCGTGCCCCCAGTTCATTTGTGAATTCAGGTTCTGGAGAAGAGTTTTTTATTCCGGCAAATTGTTCTGGATAAGCGTCTAACAACCTCGCTAGCAGATCGATTGTTAGAGGGACACCTGAAACCTGCGGAATATGATATCCGTATAATTTACCTCCTCTTGGAACCGCTCGTTCAATAACAGTCCCATACCACTTGATTAGACCTTCTTCAGGGACATTTCGATAGTAATATGGTGGCAGTACAACTACTCCATCAAAGCCAAGATCAAAAGCATCGTGGGTTAGATTGATGGTTTCTTCCAGACTGGGGGTTCCAGTACCCGCCAGGAGGATAAAATCCGGTATTGTTTCTCGCACTGCCAAAGCTGATTTCAGAATCGCCATTCTTTCTGAAGGCGAAAAAGATGGACCTTCTCCTGTGGTTCCCAGCAGCAGAGCTCCATGACAGCCGCGCCTGGACAAATGAGCAAGATATTCAGGTACATTTTCAAGCTGAGGGGAGAAATCTTCAGATAAAGGAGTTATTGCTGCTGCGATTACACCTTTTATCTTGTTTGCACTTTTCATGGGGCTGATTATAATGGATTTGACGGATCAGAAATAAACTATTTTAATCATCCAATCTCCGCCAGACAGAATGATTACAAACTTGAGAATCCACTCTCTCCGGTTAAATTTCTTACTGATTTCGATTTTGCTATTAACCGGGTGCAGCCAATTTTTCCCAGAAGAAATCCCTGAAACCCGGGTTGCATTTCGGAATCCGACCAGCACTTTAGAAACCGCCACCCCTTCCTACACTCCTACTCCAGCATATTTAACCGGCACGATTTCAATCTGGCATTCCTGGAATGAACAGGAACTACCTATATTAGAAAATATAATCGCTGATTTTTCTGAAACCCACCCAAATGTATTTTTTGACGTTCTCTATATACCGGTTGAAAATTTGCTGGCAAAATTTGAATATGAGGTAGGCGAGGGCAGAGGTCCCACCATTATTTTAGGACCTGCTGATTGGGGTCCATACCTGTACGATCAAGGTTATATTCGTTCCTTATCTGAATTGATAAGCCAGGCTCTCTTAACCCAGATCAATCAACCAGCACTGGAAATATCCACTTACAACGACGAATTAATTAGTCTGCCTTATTCCCTTGAAGGAATCATACTGGTACGAAACAGGAACATAATCCCTGATTCCGCTGCCACCTTTGAACAGTTGATATTCAATGCAAAAAATGCAACCCAGGGTGAACAAATTGGCGCATACCTGGATAGGAGTTTTATCTATTCCGGCGGCAATCTTGAAGGCATTGGTGGAACTCTGATGGATGATTCTGGCAGCCCGGCATTCAATGACCAAAAAGGGATCGAATGGCTGGAACTGCTGCTTTCATATCAAGATGCCGGACCTACGGACTACAATAGCGATCAGGATGTAGACCTTTTTAAGGCTGGCAGGGTTGGTTTAATTATTGAAGGCAGTTGGAGGATCCCCGAATTATCTGAAGCCATCGGCATAGAAAACATTGTTATTGACAATTGGCCGGAATTCAATGAAGGTGCAATGGCCGGATACGTTTTCCCCGAGATGGTCTTTCTTACTAGGGACACAACTGGAGATAGGCTCAATGCTTCCAAGGCATTTTTAGAGCATTTAATTTCCAACCAAACTCAGACAAGGTTTGCAGAGCAGGGAAAAATCCCTTCGAATACAAGCATCATCCTGACCGATCCCATAACTGGAACCCTGATGATGAAATCAATGAATGCTCTATCGAAGGGAATAGGCTTTCCCGTAAACCCTGAAATGGATGCATACCTGACCCCGATGGATATTGCCCTCCGATCTGTGTTTGGGAGAACCGTTCCTCCAAACGAAGCGCTCCAAAAAGCTAGTGATGAAATTACTAGCACCCTTCAATCTCCTGAGAGTACTCCAACGGCAACGACTATCCCATAGCAAAGCTGTAATCATCAAGGTAAACAATAAAAACCAAGATTAAGCTATGCGCATTATCGCTACACAAGTTTCGAGAAGAACCCAATTCAATGTCTGGACTTTAGTATAATTAAATTATGACAATCAGCACTTGAGATAGACAGGAAATATTCAGATAATTAATATGTAAATCGGCAACCAATATCATTGGAGGTATGAATGCCCGTAAAAGGTTGGGTTGAAATCGATCCAATTTACTGCAAGGGGTGTGAATTATGTGTTGGAGCTTGCCCACAGGATGTTCTGGCAATAGATTTGGATAACCTCACTTCAAAGGGATACCATCCAGCTTATCTGGTTGGAGAAGGATGCACAGGCTGCGCAATTTGCGCAATTGTATGTCCAGAATCCGCGATAACAGTCTTCAGAGAAACTCCATCAAGAGAATCGATAAAAAAGAATATAGAAATTACCGTTTAGGAGGTGATTTGTGGCTCGCGAGTTGTTGAAGGGAAATATTGCAATCGCTGAAGCCGCTGTCAGAGCTGGTCTTGAAGCCTACTTCGGGTATCCAATTACACCTCAGACCGAACTGTTGGAATGGATGTCTCACCGAATGCCCGAGTTGGGTAGAGTTTTTCTACAGGCCGAAAGCGAGGTCGCTGCAATTAATATGGTATATGGAGCGGCTTGCACAGGTGCCAGAGTGATGAGTTCTTCTTCAAGTCCTGGAGTTAGCTTGATGATGGAGGGGTTATCGTATATTGCCGGCACTGAACTTCCGGTGGTTCTGGTGGATGTCGTCCGCGGCGGACCAGGTCTTGGGAATATCGCCCCATCCCAAGGGGACTACAATCAGATTGTGCATGGTGGTGGACATGGTGATTACTTTAATATTGTTCTGGCACCATCAAGCGTTCAGGAAGCGATTGACCTCACGGTTCTTGCATTTGATCTTGCCGAGAAATACCGTTCGATCGTCATTGTGATGGCTGATGGGAACATTGGACAGATGATGGAACCAGCCGAATTGCCGCCGATGCGTCCAATCAAAAAGGTTTATCCAGAATGGTCTGTCCGCGGCGCAGTATCAAGAGATAAAAGGATCCTTTCCTCAATATACATGAACCCCGAGGACGAAGAGATCACCAATCTGCGCCTTCTCGAGAGGTGGCAAGTCGTTCAAAGAAATGAAACAATGTTCAAGGAGTACTTCCTGGACAATGCTGAAATTATTGTCCTGGGATATGGAACCGCAGGAAGAATCGCCTATTCCGCTGTAAGGGCTGCTCGCGCGGAAGGGATCCCGGTTGGTCTTTTCCGACCTGTATCCCTCAGTCCATTTCCTAGTGAGGTAATAGAAGATCTCGCTGACAGCTCGAGCGCTTTTCTGGTGGTTGAAATGAATACCGGTCAGATGCTCAATGATGTAAAAATGTTTGTCAACGGGAAGGTTCCGGTCGAGTTTTACGGTCGACTGGGTGGAATGGTGCCGTTTCCCGAAGAGATACTTGCTGAGATTAAGCGCATATCAAGCGGAAATTTCTCTCCGGTTAGCGATCCACGCATAACCTGGATAGAAAGATTAAAAGAAACGATCAATGGATCTGGAGAAGCAACATAATGGAAAGGACTAATACTGCTCAAAAAGTCTACAGCCGACCAGAATCCCTGACTGGGGCAACCACCCATTACTGCCCGGGTTGTACCCACGGCGTTGCCCACCGGATTATCGCCGAAGTGATTGATGAGATGAATATTCGCGAAAAAACAATTGGTGTCGCCCCTGTGGGCTGCTCGGTATTTGCATATAATTATTTCAACTGTGATTTTGTCGAAGCCGCCCACGGTCGGGCGCCTGCTATGGCGACCGGTATAAAACGAGTTCTCCCCGATCGGATTGTGTTCACCTATCAGGGAGATGGCGATCTGGCCTCGATTGGTATGGCTGAAATCATGCATGCTGCAGCAAGAGGGGAAAATCTAACAGTGATTTTTATAAACAATGCGATCTACGGGATGACTGGAGGACAAATGGCGCCAACAAGCCTTCCAGGTCAGTGCACCACCTCTTCTCCTAGCGGCAGGGACGTGGAACAAACAGGATATCCAATCAGGATGGCGGAATTAATCTCTGGGATGGATGGTGCAAGTTATTCAGTCAGGCGCAGCTTGCATGATCCAAATAATATTAGAAAATCCAAAAAAGCAATCCGAACAGCATTCGAAGTGCAGAAACACGAGCTTGGATTTGCAATAGTCGAACTGTTGTCTTCCTGCCCAACCAATTGGGGTTACTCGCCAGCCGAGGCTTTGGATTGGATCAAATACCATATGCTTCCAGTTTTCCCTATTGGCGATTACAAAACCATTGATGAAGTCAATAATATTAAATCCTAAATCTGAAATCAATAGGGACAGATGAAATTATGCAAACGGAAATTATCCTATCAGGCTTCGGTGGACAGGGTATCATGTTTGCCGGTCAACTGATCACTTATACTGCTATGGATGCAGGGTTGGAGGTAACCTGGATCCCTTCATACGGCCCAGAGATGCGCGGCGGCACAGCGAACTGCACTGTTATCATATCGAATGAACAAATCGGTTCTCCCAATGTTCGCAATCCAAAGGCTGCTCTGGTATTTAATTTGCCTTCATATGACAAGTATGTTAATTTGGTATCTCCTGGAGGGGTTTTTATCGCCAACTCTTCTCTAATTGATCGTAAACCGGAAAGAGATGATATTAAAGAGGTATTCATCCCAGCAAATGATATCGCGGAATCCATAGGAAACCAACGTTTTGCTAATATGATTATGCTAGGCGCACTGGTAAAAAAAATCCCGGTTATTACTATTGAACAACTGGCACAGGGACTTGAAGATCACATCCCTGAAAAGCACCGCAACTTGATTGAATTGAATTATCTGGCTTTGCAGGAGGGTTTTTCCTTCACTGAATCGGAACGGGTGCTGTCTGATTGACAGTCACCCGTTCAAAATCATTTCTCCTCCCACGAGAGAAAGAGCTGATCGCAAAATTGTGTTACCCGCTCGTATAAGAAAGCGGGAACAATTATACATTAAATTCCGGTTAATGCAATATTTGGAAACCTTAAAATTTTAAAAAACGACGCCCCGGACCTGAGGGGGGCAGGCCCGAGACGCCATTGCCATTATACTACATCTAAAATTTTATGCAAGTATAGTACTTTAAGCCGTCGTTTTTCCTGGTTTTACTTCTGGCGCTCTCCTTGGCGGGAAATATCTTTCTTTTATCCACAAAGTAATTGCACCCAAACCAAAGAAAATCACTCCCAGGTTGACTATCCAACCCAGGTATGGTATCGACGTTAGTATTATAAAAACGAGTAACCCAACGATAAATGACCAGTACATACTCAACGCCTGGTCAGATTTAACCCTTTCAAGGATTAACCGTCCAACCAAATAACTTACAAATATTTTTGTCAAAAAAGCAGTGGATATCACAAAAGCCAATACCAAATTAATGATGGTGACAAAACCAATTCCGAAAATCAACCAGGCAATTGCAGTAAGGGTAATAATCGAGAAAATAACCATCAGAATGATTGTCAGCATCAAAATCACAAAAATGAGAAAGAAGAAACCAAAATAAAGCAGAACTCCCCAACCCAGGCTGTGCCATGGCTTGGCGCCTAAATTTGCGCTTACTTGTTCGATTAAATTCGGTATTAGCCAGACCAAAATCAACCCGATTATCAGGAGACTGATCAACCGTCTAAGGTTTACAAGGAACCAATTCCATACTTTTTCGCCAGTCGTCGGTTCCTGTTCGCTTTCTACTGTGATATCAACCGGGATAGCTTCTTCAAATTCAACCTCCCCTCCAACTGCCCAGGATGGGACATCGCTTTCTTCGGGAGCTTTATACATTAAATCGCCGTTGATTTCTGTATCCGGACCTACTGTCAACCCGCCTGGCACAACAGGTACCGGCGGCATGTTTGGAATAAACTGGAAAGGGGAAAATGGAGTTACGTCACCCGGCGCCCCAACTTCTAACTCTACATTTCCTGCTATTTTTCCGTCCAGTTCAACCCCTCCCGCGCCGATTTGAACGTTCCCCTCAATATCACCTGTAAGCAGGGATTGGGCACCCATAAAAAGCAGGTCGCCTCCGACCAGGCTTGAAGGTTTGGTCTCCAGGCTGTAACCTGCTCCTACCAGATCATCCCCGACCTTTGCGTTCTCCCCCAGACTCAGGATTGCGCCTGCCAAACGGGCGTCGTCTTTTATTTCGCCATTGACAATTACAGATTGCCCGGCTGCAATTAAATCCTCTTCAATAATACCTTCAGCGCCAATGATAATATTGCTGCCAAATGCGATAAGGTCACCTTTTATCGTACCATTTATCTCTACAGTAGCAGCGCCCACATAAAGGTCGTCCTCAATCACCTCCCCACTTTCAACTACAACAATATCTCCCCCTTTAAATTCAAAAGCCTTCACAGGAAGTGCAAAACTCAGCGCAAAGATGCTCAGTGTAACTGTACTGAGAAGGATGAGGATTGTTCTGCTTCTTTTTGTCATTTTTTCTCCCTTGTTTCTATTCCCAATTTCCCAAACGTTTTTACATCTTTACAATACTGCTCAGAAAATGTCCTAACTGGATTTAATATACCACTAACCCCTCACCCTTAACATTAATATCCTGAAATGCAGACCGCACTTTGTGTCCAATGACTGGTTATTAGTTGGTGGTTGGATTAGAATAAACAATTAACCAAGAATTTTTAGAAAACTGGAGAAAATCAATGCTTGATTTGACCGATGCTTTAATTGAACTTGTCAGGCTAACTGCGACTGATCTGCCTCCTGATGTAGAAGAACGTTTACAAGGCGCCCTCGAAAATGAACAACCCGGTTCAGCCGCTCGTGGCGCGTTGGAGGCGATTTTGACAAATGTGCAGCTGGCTCGGGAGAATTCAACGCCAATATGCCAGGATACCGGCACTCCCATTTTTTATGTAGATTACCCAGCAGGTTGGAGCACACGCGCTCTCAGAGAACAAATAGAACGGGCAGTTGCCGCTGCAACCAGCAAGGCATACCTACGCCCAAACTCTGTTCATTCCATAACCGGCAAAAACAGTGGGAATAATCTGGGCGACCACCATTTCCCTTCGATCCATTTTAATGAAATTGAAGGAGAAAGTTTAACAATATACCTGATGTTAAAAGGCGGCGGCTGTGAAAATGTTGGAGCCCAATATTCCCTGCCAAACACAAAATTATCAGCTGGAAGGGACCTTGAAGGGGTCCGCAAAGTCGCTCTCGACGCAGTTCAAAATGCACAGGGCAAGGGTTGTGCACCAGGTATACTTGGAATTGCCATCGGCGGCGACCGCGGATCATCATATCTGGCATCCAAGGAAGTCCTCCTTGGCAGTATGGGTAAGCGCAGTTCGGATAATCGACTTGCTGGTCTGGAGGAGCGGATCACAGATGAGGCAAACCAGCTTGGTATCGGACCAATGGGTTTTGGGGGAAAGACAACGGTTCTGGATACCAAAATAACAAGCCTGCACAGGTTGCCTGCGAGCTATTTTGTTGCTGTTTCTTACATGTGCTGGGCATACCGGCGGCGAAGCATGACCGTGGAAAACGGAAAAATCTCTTATAAATAGAATTTTTTATATCATATATCTGGAGAATAAATCATGAAAGAAATTTCGATACCCATTCCAGACGAGATTGTACGCAGCCTGAAGGTTGGTGACCCTGTGTCTCTTAACGGTTTAATGATAACCGGGAGGGATACTGTCCACAAATGGATGATCGAGACCTTTATCAAGCACACTCGCGAACCCGCAGGAGATGATCTTGAAATATACGAGAAAATTCAACCCATATTTGATGGGGGAATTATTTATCACTGTGGACCGGTCGTTTCCGGATTGGAAAGCGGTGAGTACCGGTTTGTCGCAGCAGGTCCAACAACCAGCATCCGGGAAGAACCTTACGAATCTGATGTGATGCATCATTTCAATATCAAAGGCGTTATAGGTAAAGGCGGCATGAGCTCAAAGACACTCCAGGCTTGTAAGGATGTCCCGGGCGTCTATCTGCATGCGATTGGCGGCGCAGCCTCCCTAATCGCTCAATCGGTCGTTAATGTTTTAGATGTTTATAAACTTGACTTTGGGGTTCCGGAAGCAATGTGGGTGATTGAAGTGAAAGATTTTCCTGTCGTGGTAACGATGGATGCACATGGTAATAGCCTTCACGCTGATATTGAGGCGGAATCTCGCCAGAAATTCAATCAGCTCATTTCTGCATGAAGTGTTAATCTAAAAGCAGCAAAAATTGCTCACAACATGCCATAATGCTGGTAGTCCGGTATGGATAGTTCCAATAGGGATTCGCTCGTCATGGCTGTGAATTAAATCCGGATATGGAAATCTTTCCGGAATAATGCCGGGGGAAAACCCGTATACCTTTATCCCGGCCTTTGCATATTCCACTGCATCGGATGCCCCTGGCGACAGGTATGGGATGACAACCCCTTCTGGATCCATTTTCAATATCGATTCTTCCATCAATCCATACAGTCTTGTATCCGTTGGAACTTGAGGTCCAACGGATGTGTCCAGTGTTTCCAGCTGGAGATCCGGTCCGGTAATTCGCTTGATCTCTTTGATGGCTTCTTCAGGTTTGAAACCGGGCAGCATCCGGCAGTCGAGATGCGCTTCGGATTTTGAAGGAATCACATTTGTCTTTGAACCTGCTTTCAGCACGGTGGGGCTGATTGTATTGCTGAGCATTGCGATAATCTCGATCCTTTCTTCCTCAGGTATTCTTTCAAGAAAAAACCTTGTAACGATCGGAAACTGGATCAGGTACAGCATCAGATTATGGGGAAAGGAAATGTTTCTGGCGAGAGTCTGCAGGGTTTTTCTAGCATATGGTGAAATATGAAAAGGTAAATATTTTTTAACCCGTAACTTTTCGAGTTTTTCTGCCAGGTGGTACACCGAATTATTCTCATGCGGCATAGAACCATGTCCGGGTTCGCCTTCAGCGGTTGCGCGCAACCAGCAAACGCCTTTCTCCGCAACTTTAATATGGTAAACGCGTAATCCAAACTGGTAGATTGTCTTTGCACCCTCCTCACACAATGCGTATTCCGCATCGATCAAATCTCGATGATTATTGACAAGATAGCGTGAACCATATTCGAAGGTTGTTTCCTCATCTGAAATCGCGGCAAAGATCAAATCCCGCTTCAGATTAAGTTTTGCACGGTGCGCCAACAGCATCATCTGCAGGTACATTGCGACTGTACCTTTCATATCAAGCGCCCCCCGACCCCAAATACAGCCCTCATACTCATCCCCTCCAAATGGATCCCGGCTCCAGTATTCCCGCTCCACCGGAACGACATCCACGTGACCGGTTAAAAGCAGTGGGCGTTCTGTCCCATCCCCTCTTAGCCTGACAACAATATTCCCCCGGTTATGTCCGACTTCCAGCAATTGGATGGCCTCTTCAGGGAATCCATTCCTTTCGAATATATCTTTGATCAGAAGGATTGCAGGTAGTTCGTTTCCAGGGGGATTAGTCGTATCCAACCGTAACAATGCTCCCAAGTTATGGATCGTCTCATTGGTTTCTTTTTCCCAGTCATTCACAAAGTCCATTATTTTCCTTGCCCTATTTATTGTTGTACGCGTTCATCTCTGCACAGGCAACACCTAACCCCTGCTGTGGTGAAACATCTCCGTTTAAGACCTGTGCGAACATTTTTTCAAATGGCAGCCAATAGTTACTGAATCCTTCATTTTGAGGTACCGCCACGCCCGAAACGATTCCCCCAGATACTGCTTCCAGCAGTTCATTTCCACCCTGGATATCAGTGCGAGCTGGAAGATAGTTTCCATAATTCGCAAACGTCTGCTGAGCCACCTGACCTGTTAAAAAATTCACAACTTCCAGCGCGGCTTCTTTGTTGGTGGAATTTGGATTCAAATAAATTCCATTAACAGTGATTAACGGTGAGCTGGGTCCAGACGATCCAGCAGGCATAATTGAAATCCCTAAATTTTCCCCAAGAGAAGTAGCATATCGGTTCACTTCCCAAGAACCCTGCAGGAGCATATCAGCATCTCCACGAAGAAACTTTTCTTCAGCTTCCCTGTAATCATTTTCAAAAAGTCCGCCAGCATTTTTTAACTCCAGGAGATAATTCAAAGCCGCTACCCAGCCTGTCAGGTCCGCGATACAACGGCCATTCTCATCCATCAGAATGCCTCCAAATGCACCCGACCATCCAAAAAGATGGTACGCACTCTGGATAATCACCAATTGTTTACCACTTTTCAGCATTTCCAAAAGGTTATCGTTTGTTTGAGGAGGTACCGGGACATTGGATTTCTTAAAATAAACAACCACTGTCTGATAAGAGAGAGGAGCCCCATAAAGACTTCCCTCATATGTCAGACCATCAATAGCCTGCGGAAAAAACTGGTCCTTTTTCCCTTCTATGAATGAATCCAGATTCTGAATCAATCCGGATTGGGCTGAGGGTAACAACACATCATTACTGGCAATAAACAAATCCGGTCCCCCACCGGCAATAACATCTATTTGATAATCTCGCCAGATTTCACTGCTTGGGACTTGCACTGTTTCCAGTTCTAGATTTGGATACATGAAATTTGCATTCGCGACAAGCGAATCGAGTGATTGCCTTTCTGGAGTTCCGGTCTGGAACGGATGCCAGAGGATGATATTCCCGCTAATTTGATTATTAATCCGTTGGGATAGCGGTGATGTTGCAGTTACCTGGTTTGATCCAATATCCACTGTAATAGATGGAGCAGCTAAACTTTCGGTTTCTTCAATTTCCTCCTGAATCAAACCGGTTTCCTGGGTCCCGGAGATCATATCTAAGGGAGTTTGAACAGGTCCCTCCTGAATTGGGTTGCACCCAGCAATCACCAGCATCCCAAAGACAACTGGAAAAAACGTGAATTTCAGATACAACCATGTTTTTCTAATCGTGTTTATCGGCAATCGAATCAACAGAGTAAATCCCACAGGTTATTTCTTGACAGGATCAATCCTGGCTAATTCCTTTGCTTGACTGTACGATGATATGAGAAAAACGACAAGCAGCGCCAGGGCGATGATGAATCCAACAATGTCAAAAACCGTCAATTCGATTTCAGTAATTGTCAGAATTGGGTTTCCGAAGAAAAAGAACAGTGTATTTGCTATGATTGCTAGGACCCTCATTTCAGTCGGACCCAAACCTGCATATGAAATGACAAATTCCCCCTTTACACATGTCCTTACATATACCAGAACCGACATCATCAAATACCCGATAAATAGTAAACTGGCGATCTCAAATTGGATATATGGGGATAATCCAAAACCCAGAAAAATAAGCGCTTCATTAAATGCATCAACGATATGATCCACAAAAAAACCATACTTAGGTCTCTGGATCTCACGATAACGCGCCAAGGTTCCATCTAGACTGTCTCCAAACCAATTGATGAAGAATCCGGCGCTTGCAAGCCATAAAAAAGCAGGATTAAAATTTGTCATCCAGTAACTCAAAAAAATAATGACAGCGCCAAAGGTTCCTAAAAGTGTGAGATGATCAGGCATAACCCAATCTGGCATATGTTGAGCAAACCACTGCAGTGCCGGCCGCTCTAAAGGACCCAATAGAATGTCATTAATTCTTATATGCTTCTTAATATCGGGCATAATTATTCTCCTCAACTCGGGAGGTTAAGAGCTTCCTCTGGCCATAAGGGGTGCAGAACAGTCCATTGAGTAGGTGCCTGTTTTATAAAATCTTCTGCAATTCGGAGGACCTTCTCAGCATTATAGATCACTTCCTCAGATCTGTTCCGGAGCTTTTCCATCCCGATCAAGTTAGATGCAAAGATCTTGTAATTCTCATTATTTTCTCTGATTGCTGTTGCAACGGCGACGGGGACCTCGGCTTTTAAGGCGAGGTATATGTAGTGAACTGGCAGTGGAGTTGGACGACCAAAAAATTTTGGTCGATATTTCGACTCTGGTAAAGGTCTATCCAATCCAGTCACAACTGTTTCACCCGCTTTCAACCTGTCAGCAGCTTCCCGTAGCACTGAAATTGTCGCAGGTTTAATTTCTAGTCCCGAGCTTTTTCTTAGGCTGTGCTGCCATTCAATTGCTTCGTTTGTCTCAGGCAGCGACAGCACCAATCCATCGAGACCGCGCCTGGATGCGCCCCGCAATGAGACATCAAAATTGCTCGAATGCAGGAAAACTACCATTGTTCCCTGTTTCTTCTCCTGTATTCTGTCGATTAACATTTCACTTTCTGGGCTGTATCGCATTAGCTTTTCTAATTCTGAGACATTATCCCAGTAATGGAAAAGAGAATACATGGACCTAACATAGTTATTAAGCGTTTCCAGGACAACTGCGTCCAGCTTATCGCCATTAATTCTTTCTCCATTTACAACCCACTGGTTAATGCGGATTGCCTGAACCATGGGAAGTTCTTTTTTTGAGGAAAAATAACGGGCAATTTTAACAGAAAGCCAATTTCCTGTAGAAGGTGGGAGAAATTTTGCGAGCTTAAACGCCAACCTTCCTGATTTCTGACTATTTATCACCCGGTGTAA
>JBJYWI010000022.1:0-3432 GCA_046259385.1 Anaerolineales bacterium | reverse complement strand
TAAGGAAAGCATGCGGCTATCGGTTATCGACATTTACCTGGGTAATTTGCATGTCCTTAAAAATCTACCTGCTTGGGCAGTGCAAACTCTCTTCAAACGACCTCCCGCTTGAATGGCCGTCCAGACCAGCCCAGTCCACACTTTCCTATCTGGCACTTAACGCTGGCAATTCCATCCATTGCGAAAAACTAGCCAGCCTGCTATAGCCGGAATCTACCGAAGCCAACGCGCGCAGCCACCTGCGCCAGGTGCTCTGGCGCATCCGCAAAGCCTTCGACAGCACAAATCTCAACTGGCAGGGTTTCCTGAACACCGACGACATCTGCATATCCTTCAACAATACTGCCGACTTCTGGCTGGACGCTCACGCCCTCCTGTCTCCGCTCGAGCCGGCTTCAGCTCAAGCAGAAGCATACATTAACTTGGGTAATCTGGAAGAAGGATTAAGTCATCTGACTAAAGCCTTTAAATTAATTCAAGAGACAGGTGAGCGCTGCTGGGAAGCTGAGCTTTACCGACTGCAGGGTAAAATATATCGCCTGCAAGGAAATGATATTGAAGCTGAAAAAACCTTCCATAAAGCGATCGAGGCAGCAAAATACCAGAACGCAAAAATGTGGGAACTTCGGGCCTCAATTGATCTGGCAAAGCTATTGAATCAACAGGCAAGGTTGGGCGAAGCGGGTGAAACGCACGCTGAGATTTACGGCTGGTTCACAGAAGGGTTCGACACGCCGGATTTGGTTGAAGCCAGAACATTATTGGATGACCTTTCCTATAACGAACCTCCAGTTACCTAAATCCAAATGCATTAAAAAGTACACTAACAATATGCTATACTCGTTTACCAATTACAAAGTTGCACATTAATGGGAGAGAAATTATGACAACAAAAAACGATTTTACGCCAGAAGAATGGAACACCATTGTTGCTGCACCTTCTTACGCCGCGATTCTTGTTGTTGTTTCCGACTTTAACGTTACTTATTTTAAGGAAGTCGCCGCAATGGCAAAAGCGGTGATGGCAAGCATTGAAGGTTCCAAATTCGAGTTGATAAAATCAGTGGCAGGAGAGTACCAGGACAAAGACGCCATGGAAGCGATCAAACCGGAACTTGAGAAATTGCGAGGGCTTAAAGATCCAACCGAACTCAAATCGGCAATGAATGAATATGTTGTTAAGAGCGCCGAACTGGTTTCGGCGAAATCAATTGAGGACGGTGAGGCTTTCAGGAAGTGGCTGGTCTATCTGGCGGAGAAGGCAGCCGAGGGCTCCAGAGAAGGCGGTTTCTTGGGAATTGGTTCGGTTCTTGTAAGCGAACAGGAAGAAGAAGCCTTAAACGAACTCGCCGACGCGCTGGGAGTCGCAAGAAAAATCTGATAATCGGGACTGAACCTCATGAACGATAAAAAAGACTGTAATTCAATTAGCAAGCGATCAGAGAGCATAAAAAAGGGCAAGGGGCTTCGGAGCAGGGTTCCTCGCAGGTGCCACAGCTCTTTCTATCCGACTTTCGACCGTCCGGACCCCATCAGCATTTTGCAAAAGCAGGATGAAGGTCGAATTCAAAAACTTCTCCCCATAAAATACGGGCGTATGCTGGAATCGCCATTCGCTTTTCTGCGCGGCTCAGCTGCTGTGATGGCCCAGGATCTGGCAGTCAGTCCGGCGACTGGCATCCAGACCATCTTGTGCGGTGACGCCCATTTATCAAACTTCGGCATTTTCGCAACACCAGAACGGAAATTGGTGTTTGATATCAATGATTTCGATGAGACCTATCTAGGTCCCTGGGAGTGGGACCTAAAGCGACTTGCTGCGAGCGCGGTTGTTGCAGCCCGGGAGAAAGGATTCGACGAAAAAGTCTGCCGGGAGCTAGCGCTCACTCTCGCGAAAGTTTATCGCGATGCGATGAGGCATTTTGCAAAATTGCAGACGCTGGATATCTGGTATTTCAACGTGGACGTGGGAGATGTCCAAAAAGCTTTCCGCAGAACATCCAAAAAAGCAGGCAAGAGCAGTAAAGAATTAGTGGAAAAAGCACGAACCAGAACCCAGCGGCATACGATAAACAAATTGACCCACTTTGAAAATGGAAAGCGGCTAATTAACCACGAACCGCCGCTCTTGGTCCCTTTGCGAGATATGGGATTAGAGAAAGTAATGGGGGAAGAGGAACTTAGAATAATTACCGATCAGTCCGTTAAAGACGCCTGGACCCAGTACATGGAAAGCCTGCCTTTAGAACGGCGCTACCTGCTTAAGCATTATCGAATTATTGATGCTGCCTTGCGGGTGGGCGGCGTGGGCAGTATTGGCACCCGCTGCACAATCGTTTTACTAGAAGGCGGTTCACAAAACGATAATTTGATCCTGCAATTGAAGGAAGCCGGAGAATCTGTGCTTGAAACACACCTTGGCAAGGGAAGTTATACCAGCCACGGGCAGCGGATAGTGGTAGGCCAGCGTCTGATGCAGGCAGCCAGCGATATTTTTTTGGGATGGCATACCAGTAAGTTTACAAACCTGGATTATTACTGGCGCCAGTTGAAGGATATGAAAGGATCAGCGGATATATCAGCGATGGATAAAGAATCCCTGCATACTTATTTGAGTGTATGCAGTCTTTGCCTGGCGCGAGCCCACGCTCGAACTGCTGATAATGCAGGAATTTCTGGCTACCTGGGGAAGAATGATTCATTTCCCAAGGCGATTGGTGATTTCGCGGTCGCCTACGCAGATCAGACCGAGCGCGATTACAATCTTCTTGTTAAAGCAGTCAAATCAGGCCGGCTTCCAGCAGAAACAGGGGTGTAAAATTTTTCCGCATGACCTTTAACCAAAACGGGCTGCTTCGATCTTGAGGCAGCCCGTTTTTACTCTTCGGAATTTTTTGTCCGACCTTAGACTTGAATAAATTCATGTATCCCGTCAAGAGCAATCAATGATCACTCTTGCTCATTAAGCCCTCACCTTGCGGTCAGAGAATTTATCAAGCCCAGTGTTGTTTGTGTACTTAAAACACCCCTAACAAACCCAGCACCCAGTTCAGTAGCCAGCTAACCACTGCGATAGCGATCGCAGCTACGATTGCACCCATAAAACCGCTCACCTGCAGACCGGACAAGAACCGATCAGCAACCAAAAGGATTATAGCTGATACTACCAGCGTGACGATCAATCCCCACAGACCGGATAGTGAAAGCAGATCAATCCCAAGCAGGCTGAGCAACCACATCACGATCGCGGTGACAACCGCAATCACAATTGCAGCGATAATTGCGCTCCCATAACTATCGACAGTGAGACCTAGGCCCAGTTTGCCGACAATCCAGAGAACAACCGCCGCGACAAGAATTGTAACTATTATGCCAATTAAAAAACTCATATTAATTTCTCCTCTAAAATAATTAGTTTAGGATGAGGGCTTT
>JBJYWI010000021.1:0-2429 GCA_046259385.1 Anaerolineales bacterium | reverse complement strand
TGCAAGGACTATAAATAATGGAATAAGAAAAAATACAATCAGCCAAAACAGACTGGGGAAAATTAATCCAAATAAGCGCCAGTTTCTGCGTGGTTTCTTCTCAGTCATTTCCTACATCACATTGTTAGAATAGTAGCGCTAGCTTCTTCCCAGCCAAGAAATACTCTTTCACCTTTTTCGAACCTTTGTAATGAGATATTTCCCCGATTCTGTTCACGAATTGCTACTGTGGTTTTATCCGAGATGGTTACCTCGTAACGGATATCGGTTCCTATGTAAATAACTTCTTTTACAATCCCTGGTATTGAAATACCTTCAGTTCTAGATCGAGTTATTGATAGTTTTTCCGGACGAACCGCCAGGGATACTTCTTGATTAGTCGATAAATTTGAGACTAATAAAGATGTGACATTGAATTTGTCCTCTAGCAATAGGTCAACATCATTGGAGTTAATAGAGATGACTCTAGCATCAACAAAATTTGTCTCACCGATGAAATCAGCCACAAATACATTCGCAGGTTTCTCATAAATCTCTTCTGGAGAACCCAACTGGAGAACTTTTCCAAATTCCATTACTGCTATACGGTCAGACATAGTCAACGCTTCTTCCTGGTCGTGGGTTACATATATGAAAGTGATGCCCACTCTTTGTTGTAAGTCTTTAAGTTCCAATTGCATTGCCTTTCGCAGTTTGAGATCAAGAGCACCCAGGGGTTCATCCAGAAGAAGAACTTGAGGTTGGTTAATTAGGGCTCTAGCCAAGGCTATTCTTTGCTGTTGCCCTCCAGAGAGCTGGTTAGGTTTTCGGTTTCCCATTTTCGGCAAATGAACCATTTCCAAGGTTTCATTCACTCTTTTTTCTATTTCTGCTTTTGGAATTTTTTGCATCTGAAGCCCGAAGGCAACATTCTGGAAAACGTTCATATGAGGAAACAGGGCATAATTCTGGAAAACAGTATTGACTGGTCTCCGGAAAGGAGGTTTGAATCCCTGGGGTTCGCCCTGGATAAGAATCTGTCCCTCAGTTGGCAGTTCAAATCCCCCAATTAAACGCAAGGTGGTCGTTTTCCCACATCCACTGGGTCCTAACAAGGAGAAGAATTCTCCATCAAGAATTTTAAGAGAGACATTATTTACGGCTGTAACCTGACCAAATTTCTTAATTACATTCTTTAGTTCAACCGCAAATTCTTTCACGTTATTAATTTTTTTGAATATGCTTTATATACTGGTCTTAACAATTGATGGGAGTTGCACCAAAACACCGCTGCAAATATTTAAAAATTATAATCGATTCAGTTAATTGTACTTTTCAAGAATAGGTTTAATGATTACCTTCGTCTACCGGAATTGACAATCAAATTGCGTCCTTTCTAAAGGAGGCGAAATTATAAATGTTTGTATCCGTATGAAATGCAATTATATTTGGAATATTTATTTTCTTCAATGATATATTCTGGAAAAGGTTTTCCGGAAAATTATTACAGGAGACAAAATAAAAAGAAATGAAGATCAGGTTTAGATAATTTTCCCCACATGTTATAATGGCTCGATTGAATAATTGGTGATAATTAAATAAAATGAATAACGAAGCGAAAGGTAAACCCGATTTTATTTCTCACGAGATTAATAACCGTTCCCTGGAGAATGGAATGGGACAATTCGATAACAAACCGCAAGAAGTGTCTTCAGAACAAAAGAGATTTGCAATTATTGGTATTGTTCTGGTTATTTTATTTGTCGTGTTGCTGGTAGTTAGTATTTATTATTTAATGCTGCCTACGACCAATACCGCGCGGATAAGAGATATTTTTATTATCTTTATGGCGCTTGAATCGCTGTTAATTGGTTTGACTCTTGTGATATTAATGATCCAATTAGCAAAATTACTGAATTTGCTGCAAAACGAGATTAGGCCGATTGTTGAATCAACCAATGAAACCGTCAGCAATTTGCGTGGTACGACTGCTTTCCTCAGTGATAATCTGGTTGAACCAGTGATCAAAGCAAATGAATATGCAGCCGGTTTCAGGCAATTATTAATCGTTTTAGGATTAGCACGTCGAACATCACGAAAAAAGTAGACAAGGAAGGAGAATATTATGGCAGAGAAAAATGGAGAATTTGGTGCGTTCGTATCAGGTTTCGTTATGGGTGCACTTGTGGGAGGAGCTGTTGCTCTATTGATGGCACCTTTGTCCGGGGAGGAGGCCCGAACAATGATTAAAGATAAGAGCATCGAGTTGAAGGATATTACTGCTGAAAAAACAGATCAGCTTACCCAGAAAACCAAAGAAGGGGTCTCAAGTCTTCAAAAGCGGGGTCAAGAGGTATTAGAAGAGCAGAAAGCGCGCCTAGCGAAGAAACAGGAACCGCCTGAAGAAGTGATCATAGCTTATAATGAAAAACGGCTTGACCTGCATGCAA
>JBJYWI010000020.1:0-49216 GCA_046259385.1 Anaerolineales bacterium | reverse complement strand
ACCCCGCTCCTTTGCCCTTTTGCTGACGGTATTCGGGTCAGCTCCTTCAATCATCCCGCCCGCCTCTGTACGCTGGAGATCCTTTTCGTTGGCATATCCGTTTCTCAGCGCCCAGCGAGATCCGTCAATACACAAACGATCAAGTTCTTTCTGGCTCAACCGGATTGAGCCCTTCTTCCCTACACCGCTCGGGCAGTACATATCAAGCGTAGTTGCAAGTTCATCCAAAAATGGCAGAGCCTTGTCGTACTCAATTTGCGACTCAAGTAACCTCACCCCACAGTTAATGTCATAACCGATTCCACCTGGTGATATCACACCTTCCGGGTAGCGTGTTGCAGCGACTCCTCCAATGGGAAAACCATATCCCTGGTGCATATCAGGCATAACAAGAACCTTACCTACAAGGCCTGGCAGTGTGGCTGAATTGACTGCCTGTTCAAGGGATCTGTCCGTCATTATCTTGTCCAGCAACCTCCTGGAAGCAAACACCCGCACAGGTACAAGCATATCCTCCCGGTAACTCCTCGGGATTTCCCACTCGAAATCGTTTATCGGCTTTAGATCAGAAATGTTGACCATCATGGACCTCCTCGTTCAAACCTCAATTGGCGTCAGCCAGAAATCAGACATCAAAAATAATGCTCGCTTCAAATCCGCGTTTACCCTGTCTGACCTCAAGTTTGTGATAGGTAACCGCTTTGATCTCCTTTTCAATCCTTTTTATTGGAGCGCCTTCAACCGCCGCGGATATTCCAGTGTCTGATTTCTTAATGTTAAAGTTATCGAAGGCGATCATTTCCATTTCAGAATAAAATAACAGTTCCGACAAAAAAGCAACGATTTGACCTTCAGGATCAACAATATCAATGTTAAATTTCCGCACCACCCTCGGCTTATCCTCAAAAACAACCCCAGCCAGTTGATACATCCCTCGTGCAGCCTCCTCCAGCAAACCTTCAATCTCTGGGGCCCAGACTTCTAATTCCCAGTCAGCAGTATGTTCTACCTCGAGGTAACCGGATTTTTGAAATTCCATTTCCCTCAGTATAATTGATTTCTAATCATTATTTCTATATATGGTGGGATAATATCCCGGCATCTTGTTAAACAATTTAATTTAATTCAACCCGCGCAAAAACCTGGCAAAAACAAGTGCATTTATGATAGATCTGGAAACCAAACTCACTCAGATAGAAAAAAAGCTGCAGTTACTTATTGAAGGCAGTTCCACGAAACTGTTTAATTCAAAAGACCGTTACCTCATCTTGAATCAAAAACTGATCGCTTCGCTAAAAGATAGCATTATGCGGGAAGCTGATGGAAAGTATTTTGCGCCAGACAATTTCCTGATAAAAGTAAATCCAGACCAATTAAATGGATGGCTCGCAGACCAGAAAACACTGGATTTAACCGCCCACCAAATCATGCAATACGCGCAGGAAGAAGGAATCCATTTCAAATCCACTCCCTTGATTGAGGTTGATACTGACCCGGATATCGAACCAGGTGATATGCAGGTCGAGCTTCGATTTCGAGAAGACAACATTACCAAGACAACCGCAATTTCCATCGATGAGGAGCAGCTTGAAAATGAGATCCCAAGTGACGCATACCTGATCGTCAACGGGACCGAAATATTTTCATGCGACAAACAAACGATAAAAATTGGCAGATCCCCGGAAAACCAGTTAATTATTAATGACCAGCGGATTTCCCGCCAGCATGCTCAAATCAGGGCGGTTAAAGGCAACTTTATCATTTTTGACCTGAATTCGTCCGGTGGGACGTTCGTCAATGGTGAACGTATCAACAAGCAGGTGCTGCATCCAGGAGATGTAATCTCACTGGCGGGGGTTCCGCTCATATACGGTCAGGAAAAACCCGCTCAAGAAAATACTCAGCATATGACGATCGATTCTTAATTATGCTCAAGATATCCCAGAAACTGAGATGAGCGCTTACGTACTGCTTGCATTACGAATCATCATGGCTGCAGCCCTCTACGGTTTCATCGCCTGGGCGCTCTATACACTATGGAAAGATTTGAAGAACCAGGAGAAAACCGTCTCAATAACGCAAACCCCGGAACTGACTCTCATCAAACTTGGATTAGAAGAAGTTGAGAAAAATTCGTTTCAACAATCTGAAATAATATTGGGTCGCGATCCTTCGAGTAATCTGCGTATCGACGACATCACAATTTCCGCCCAGCACGCTCTGCTGTCTTTTCATCAAGCTCAATGGTGGATAAAGGATTTAGAATCAACAAATGGGACCTTCCTGAATAATGAACGCATTTTCGATGAGCAAGTGGTAACTTCCGGTGATGTATTGAAACTGGGTAATTTCTCATTCGAAATCCACATACAGGAGAAATAAATATGCCCAATAACCCAAGGTTGGCTGTGATCGGCGGTTCTGGCTTATATGAATTGAAAGGGCTTGAGAACCAACAGGTCTTTGATATTTCCACTCCATTCGGAAAACCAAGCGCTCCTATCATTGTTGGCAAAGTGGATCAGAAGCCGATTGCTTTTCTTGCAAGACACGGCATCGGTCATTCAATTTCGCCCTCCGAAATCAATTTCAGGGCGAATATATACGCATTAAAAACAATCGGGGTAGAACGAATTATCAGCATCAGCGCGTGCGGTTCTCTCAGGGAGGATTATGCACCTCGAGATATAGTAATCCCAGACCAGTTGTTTGATTTTACAAAAGGACGCGTCAGAACTTTTTTTGAAGAGGGAATTGTCTCTCATATCAGTGTTGCCAAGCCTTTTTGTGAGGATTTTTCAAGCATTCTTTTTGCTTCAGTGGCAGAAACTGGGGCGATCGTCCACAAAGGCGGTTCCTTTATCACAATTGAGGGTCCGCGCTTTTCAACCCAGGCAGAATCGAACGTATTTCGGTCATGGGGTATGTCCATAATCGGGATGACCACTGCACCTGAAGCATTCCTGGCTCGAGAAGCAGAGATATGCTATGCAGTGATGGCGCACGTGACCGATTATGATGTCTGGCATATAAGTGAGGAACCAGTGACAGTGGAAATGGTCATCGAAATATTGGAACAAAACACAGAGACAGCTAGGAGTGCTATTCAAAATGTAATCAAGAATTTGCCGGTAGCAAGAGATTGCGATTGCGAACATGCCCTGGCTGATGCTTTAATAACAAACCCCAATCAAATTCCACCTGAGACACGCGCCCGCCTTGATTTTCTTGTAAATAAATATTTGGATTAATTCACATAACCCGGGATTTTTAAGTTCTGAATAATGTGAAAAACTGTTTTTAAAGAAAATACCCCGCTTTGACTCAATCGCTCGATCTGTTTAAACCGACCGCTACAAACCGCATCCAGATCCGGTTATTAACCCTGGCTGGTCTGTTTATCCTGCTGTATGCTGCAGGATTAACCTTCTCACCAATTGTGAGAGAACGAAGCCTTGATGTTGATTTAAACTGGGGGCATTGGATCGGTGTTCTGGTTTGGTTTATCTCATTCAGCCTGGTTCATCTAGCAGCGACGGCTTGGCTCCCTAGGCGGGATCCATATCTTATACCCGTGGCTGCTTTGATGAGTGGTTGGGGTTTATTGACAGTCTGGCGCCTGCTGCCACCTCTAGGGATACGCCAGACATTATGGTTACTGATCTCAGCAGTTGTTTTGATTGTCGGATTATGGCTGAAATTTGATATTACGATACTCCGGCGGTATAAATATATCTGGTTATTTTTCTTCCTCTTTCTAATTTCTTTGACCCTTTTCCTGGGTACAAACCCCCTTGGTTACGGACCTCCCATGTGGTTGGGCTGTTGCGGTTTTTATTTTCAACCATCGGAACCATTAAAATTACTGCTTATTATTTACCTCTCTGCATATTTAGCCGATCAATACCCGCGGCTGGCAGCACTGGCTTCAACTCCGCTCTCAGGGACATTCAATAAATACAAACGCTCCCATTTGCTGTCCAGAATCCTGGGATTCATTAAATCTTTTAACTTTTCTCTGTTAGCCCCGACTCTAGTAATCATGGCGATTGCCACTGCGCTCGTAATTATTCAAAGAGATATGGGCACAGCATTAATATTGATATTTATTTATATTTCCATACTTTATTTTGCTACAGGGCAAATAAGATATTTTGTGATTGCAATTATTGGTGTTGTGCTGGCATTTATTATTGGTTATTTTACGATTGACATTGTAAAACTTCGCATCGATTCATGGTTATTTTCCTGGCGTGATCCCAGCGGCAGCACTTACCAGATTGTCCAATCATTGATTGCAATTGCAAACGGCGGCATGATAGGTCGCGGACCTGGTTTGGGTTATCCAAACCTCGTTCCCATATCTCAATCCGATTTTGTATTTACCGCGATCGCTGAAGAAAGCGGTTTTGCAGGCGCTGCTGCTTTGCTTATTCTCATCGCTTTACTTGCAAATCGAGGCTTGAGCATTGCAATTCGCTCCCGTGATCCATTTCGAGGTTATCTATCAGCCGGCATTATATCCCTGCTGATAGGACAGAGCATCTTAATCATCTCCGGCAATATCCGTATGCTCCCGCTGACTGGGATAAACCTGCCGTTCATTTCGTATGGCGGCTCATCTCTTCTGACGACTTATCTGTGCCTTTTCCTGCTGCTGGTGATCAGCAACAGTCACAAGAACGAACTTCATGAACCAGTACCGGCAAAACCATTTATTAATTTTGGCATTTTTTTATTCGTTTGTATTCTATTGATTTCGATCATTATGGGCTGGTGGTCCATCATCCGCAGCTCGGATTTGATTATCCGCACTGATAACCCGCGTAGATCAATAAGCGACCTTTTCGTTAAAAGAGGCTCAATTCTGGATCGGAAAAACAATCCGATTACCATCACCTCCGGAGATGTTGGCAGCTATTCAAGAATAATCAAATATCCTCCTCTCTCCAATATTGTAGGTTATACAAATCCACTTTACGGGCAAACCGGATTGGAGGCGAGTATGGACAACTACCTCCGGGGCTGGTCTGGCAACCCTGAACTAATTGTCTGGCAGCAGCAATTACTATATGGTCAACCCCCTCCAGGAATTGACATCAAACTAACTCTCGACCTCGACCTTCAACAATTCGTTGATAGTACCTTGGAAGGTATTACAGGTGCTCTTGTTGTACTCAATGCCCAATCTGGGGAGATTTTAGCTATGTCCTCAAAGCCTGATTTTAATTCCAACAATTTAGAGAATGATTGGGACAGGCTTGTGATAGATCCAGATTCACCATTATTCAACCGTGCGTCACAGGGATTGTACAATGCCGGAGGGATTTTGGGCGCATTTTTAATGGCTTCAGTGACTCCTGAGAGCAATCTTCCTGAACTGCCATTAAAGATGAATTACCATAGTCAGAATGTTTCATTCGGGTGTGCGATTTATCCTGAGGAAATATCCTGGGAGAATGCCTTGAAAAATGGCTGTCCCGCGCCTGCCTTAGCAATCGTGAGTTTAATTGAAGAAGGCAGTTTCAATGAGTTTTTGAATCGGATTGGTTTTAATTTATCACCCGAAATAAATATGCCAACTGCAGGTATACCGGTCAGTGTTGATGAACAGTCGCTCGAAACTATGGGAAAAGTCTTTTTCACAAAGTTCAGCCCGCTCCAGCTCGCCGTCGCTGCAGCTGCAATCAGCAATAAGGGAATCAAACCTGCTTCATCAATCGTCTCTGCGAAAAAGATGCCGGAAGGGGATTGGGAATCATTCGACAATCTCGCTGAACCTGATCAGATTTTCTCAACCGAAGCTGCGGATCGGGTATCCAGTATGTTATCAGAACCCGGCATTTCCTTCTGGGAGGTAGTTGCGTTATCCCCATCAAGTGATAGCGAGTCAGGTAACAAGATTGGCACATGGTATATGGCGGGGACAAAACCAGCCCTTGGTGAAGTGCCGACAGCTGTATCGCTCCATATTGAAGAAGAAAACCCCGAACTTGCAGTCCGGATTGGCCAGGCGGTAATCCGCCGGGTGATGGAGATATCTCCTTAAGCCACCCTGACAAATCTCCGCTTCCCAACTTGTAGAACGCCCGGATGCGGAAAGTTTATGTTAGCATCCGTAATTACATCCCCATCAAGTCGGACCCCATTCTGAGAGGTCAATCTGCGCCCTTCGCTTTTACTCGATACCAATCCCGTTTCAACCAGCACATCCAGTACAGTTTTATCTGAATTAAAAGGAAATTCTTTCATTTCTTCCGGTATGTCTTTCTGCTGAAAGACTTTTATGAATTCACTCTGAGCCCGGTCAGCTTCTTCGTCAGAATAGAATATTTCTACGATCTCATGCGCTAAGTTCATTTTTACATCTCGCGGATGCATTTTCCCTGAAGTCAATCCTGCTTCAATCTTTTCAATTTCTGCGGGGGTCCAACGAGTCACCATCCGGAAGTAATCGCCCATCGCTTTATCTGGCACACTCATCACTTTTCCGTACATATCCTCCGGAGATGCCATGATCGGAATATGGTTGCCGAGCGATTTGCTCATCTTAATTTCCCCATCGGTACCTGGCAGTATTCCCATTATTATCCCGATATTTGGCTGGATTCCAAGGAAAGTCATCAGCTTTCTGGCGGCAGTGATTATGTTGAATAACTGGTCCGTCCCTCCAATCTGGACATCTGTCTTCATCGCATACGCGTCGTACCCCTGCATAATCGCGTAGAATGTTTCGTGAAGGTAAATCGCGTCATTGTTTTCCCATCTCAACCGGAAATTTTCGCGGGTTAAGAATTGCTGAATCGTAAAATTTGATGCAAGTTTGATAAGATCTTTAAATGTCAACTTCGACAACCATTCCGCGTTGTAAAGAATTTTCGTCTTTTCCCGGTCAAGAATTTTAAATGCCTGTTCAGCATAAGTGCGCGCATTCTGTTCAACTTCTTCCGGAGTTAACTGTGGGCGCAGCTTATCTTTGTCCGATGGGTCCCCGATCAGTGAAGTGTAATTGCCTACCAGAAAGATCACCTCATGTCCCAGTTCCTGGAACTGGCGTAATTTTCGCATCGGCACGGTATGGCCCAGGTGAAGGTCGCTCGTCCGGGGATCAAAACCACAGTATACTCTCAACGGACGCCCTTCTTTTTGTGCTGCTGATAAACGCTGAGATAATTCCTTAGCCATTGCATCTTTCAAGGTGTTATCCCCGTATTCTGTACCCTGCATAAGATACGCGACCTGCTCGTCAGTAGTCATGCTTCTTAACATAATCACACTCCTGAAGGATCTTTCCTGAGGAAATAACAACAAAAAAGCGCCCGCTGCCGAGAGGGCGCGACTGTTCTACGAGAATTTGTATGGATTCAAACTTTGTAATAGTCACCCATTTCTGTTGTTTTTTCAAGCCTTATTTTCGAACGCTCAATTATTGCACCCAGAATTTTATCACCATCTACAAAGCCCATCCGCCCTTTTATCTCACCACCAACTTTTACCTCCCCAAGCATTCTGAATGCAAAATGAGAATTTCTGGCGCGCACATGGACCTTTTTCCCCCACTGTGATGGATGGATTTCGACTGATAAGATATCATTCCAATTGATTTGGCAAAATCGCAGGCCGTTCGTAAATACAATTTCTTCAGGTTTAATCTCTATGAATGTTCGCCTGTCCATCCAATTGCCTAAGCTGATCGATAAACCCGCGAGCAGGAAAAAACCTGCCAGTATATAAACAGCAAAAGGCACCGATCTCCCGCTCACAATCAGAATTATCCAGCCCACCAGGACAACCAGCAGCAAAACCCAAGCCGTGAATTCCCCCCTCCTGGATAAGATTTCAGGAAGGTACTTACCTTCTAGGTATGACCTCATTTCTGATTCTTCGGGTTCAGATTCACGAGCAATTTCCCCTTCGAATGATCCATTTTCTTCCATAATCTACCCTGTTCAAGCATTATAAAACGCCTATAAAGAATCCAGAGATTAAAAATTGTCCAGTTAAATTGCTGTTAACAAATTCTATCCAAACACGTGCTATAATCTCCGGGGTGAAAGAGAGAGCCATGTACGAGCCAGTGCTGGTTCTAAATGCCAGTTTTGAACCTATCCATATCTGTACCACCCGGCGTGCTATTTGCCTTGTCCTGACAGGCAAAGCCAATATGGTCTTGAACGGACGAGGTGTAATCAAAACAGTCACACGGGAATACCCGCGCCCTTCAATCATCCGGTTAGAAAGGATGGTAAAACGACCCCGTCCAAAGGTGAGGTTGACGAAGAAAGAAGTACTGCGTCGGGATGATTATACCTGCCAGTACTGCGGTACAAAAACATCCCATCTGACGATCGACCATGTTTTTCCACGCAGTTTAGGCGGTCTGCATTCATGGGATAACCTGGTCGCTGCCTGTCCAATTTGTAACCACCGCAAGGGCGGGCGCACAATAGACCAGATTCACATGGAACTGTTGCGGAAACCGCAGGAACCCCCCAGTTCCGCCAGATACCGCTTCGAGCACCACCTTCAGGACAATCAAGATTGGCTGCCGTTCATAGAGGGCTGGTAATAATCAGCGTTTAAATAATTCCCTAAGAATTCTAAAAACAGGGGTATTTAGTGATCAACCGTTTTCTTGTCCGGTTGATTTCTCCCTCACATGCCTCCAGATCAGTATCGCGGCTGCCGCAATCCCAACAACAGCCATAAACGCCTGGTTAGCATTTATCCCAGCAACCACTGCCTGATCGAGGCGTAAAAATTCAAGCAAAAATCGACCGAGAGGGTAAGTTATCAAGTAGACTAGGAAAACATCGCCATTGAACAATTTATCTTCAAAACGCCGGGCAATCCATAAAAGCAATATAGCAACCCCCAGGTTCCATAATGATTCGTATAGGAACAAAGGATGGAATTTTTCATAATTTTCGAACCCCGCAAGCCTGTGCTGTGGATCGATCGTAATCGCCCAAGGAAGGTCGCTTGGTTTGCCGTATAATTCCTGATTTATGAAATTTCCCCAGCGACCAATTGCCTGTCCCAATGCCAATCCTGGAGCGGCGATATCAATCCAAAGAAGGAAATCCAATTCTTTGCGGCGGCAGAAAAAGTAAAGAGCGATAAGTCCTCCTATAACGGCGCCTGGAATCCCAAGGCCGCCTCTCCACACTGCGATCGCATCCAGCGGGTGGGTAAGGTAGTACATGGTTGTCACACCCATTGCCACACTTGAGGGAGGCGGCGTTAGGATATGCCAGATGCGAGCTCCGATAATCCCGCCGATGAGCACCCAAACAAGCCCATCCCAAACGTTTTCAGAGTCCTGTCCGCGCCTGCGCGCCTCCCAGGATATCAATAATGCAGCCGCTAAGGCACCCAGCATGATGATAATCCCGTAAAAACGGATATTTAATGGTCCTAATTGAAACCCGGTTGGCATAAAATACCTCGCAAATATCTAATGATTAGTGGTTATCAAAATCCAGAAAATAATTTATTGAAATTTCGCCGGTTCAGATATTATCCAACAACTTGCGATAAATAATTATTCTTCATCTTTGTCGTATGCCTGTCGACGCACATCAATTATTCTTTGAAGGCCAGTAATATTGGCAAATATTGCGATTATCCATAACCCGACAAGAGGAATGTTGAAAATCAACGACGGTGCCAGCACCAGGTATCTCTCCATTCTGGTTAATATACCAACTTTTGTATCCCACCCAAGCGACTGGCCGCGCGCACGGATATAGGAGACCAGAACGGAGCCCGCTGAGGCGCCAAATACCAGCATTGTGGCAATTTTATCTCCCTGGCTAACATAGTAATACAGCAATCCACCAAAGATAATCAACTCTGAATATCTATCGGTTACGGAATCAACAAATGCTCCAAACTGTCCGCTCATTCCCCTTAAACGTGCCATCGTTCCATCAAGCGCATCAATCGGACCCATTGCGAGAATAATTAATCCGCCAATAGTCATATGCCCCATCGCCACGAGGACAGCGCCAACAGTGTTCCCAATCAATCCGGAGATTGTCATCGCATTGGGTGTGATCCCCAGATTGTTTAAAAAACTTCCAATTGAATTCAGCAAGCCTCTGAAACGGATTCGCATCTGTTCGGTTAAAGTTGGTTTTTCCTGGGTTTGATTTAGATTTTCCACGTCAGAAAATATTCCTTTGTAAATATATTCAATTGAAATTAACTGGGATATGCTATCTTATGCTTAAAAAGCTGTCAAGAAAAGTTGCTTTATTCAACCTCAGATCCATCAGCGATAAGTACTTCCCTGTCGCGACCTCCACTAACTGCAGGACCGACAACACCAAGTTCCTCCAACTGGTCAATTAATCGAGCCGCCCTTGGATAACCCACCCTCAACTTCCGCTGAAGCATCGATGCGCTTGCTTTATGGGATTTCCGGACGATCTCAATCGCCTGTTCAACCAGTTTATCGCGATCGTCCAATTTAGATTCACTTTTAAGCAATTCTTCCCAGGGTGCTTTTTCATTGTCGCCTGTTGGATGCTCTTTCTGCCAGAATGAGATAACCCGCTCGACTTCATTATCATCTACCATCACCCCCTGTGATCGGATTGGTGCGGGAGCCTCAGGCGGGAGAAACAGCATATCACCCTGTCCCAGAAGCGATTCTGCGCCAGCCGTATCAAGAATTACTCTGGAATCAACTGAGGAAGCAACAGCAAATGAAATTCTCGCTGGAAAATTCGCTTTTATCAAACCCGTTACCACATCCGTGCTTGGTCTCTGAGTTGCCAGAACAAGGTGAATACCTGTGGCACGAGCCATTTGTGCCAACCGGACAAGGTTGTGTTCAGTTTGGTCAGGCGCAGACATCATGAGATCTGCCAACTCATCAATCAAAACCACCAGACGTGGCATGGTTTCTCCATCTTTCCGACGCATCATTTTTCGATTATAGGTATCGATATTCCTGGATCGTGAGGACTCAAGCAGTTTATATCGCCGGTCCATCTCCTGTACGACCCAGCGCAATACCCCCAGAATTCGTTCGATATCTGTTTCTACCTGTCCAAACAAATGTGGTAAACCGTTAAATCTGACCAGCTCAACCATTTTAGGATCCACCATTATTAACCGCAGATCTTCCGGGGAATTATTCATTATCAGACAAGAGGTTATTGCTGCTATACAAACAGATTTTCCTGATCCGGTAGTGCCAGCAATCAGCAGATGGGGCATGCTGCTCAGGTCCGCTACGATAGGTTGCCCTGAAACATCACGACCCAATGCTATCGCCAGCGGTGAACCTGATTGATAAAATGCCTCCGATTCCAGGATCGGTTTTAATCTGACCACAGAAGATTTTGGGTTTGGAACTTCTATCCCAATGTAAGCACGTCCAGGAACAGGAGCTTCAATTCTTAACCTCTCAGCAGAAAGCGCCAGCGCCAGATCCTTTCTCAAACCTGAAATCTGGGCGACTCTGATTTTCTGCCTTTCGATATCACCCTCGGGACCGGTTTTCTCTTTCTCCAGGTATCCAGGTTCAACAGCAAATTGCGTTACAGTAGGTCCGACTTTAAAACCAACAACCTTAACCGGAATGCCAAATTCTGATAGTGTTTTTTCTATCAGTCCGGCTGTCATATTGATATTACGTTCATCTGGACGGTTGTTACGCTGCTTGTTTAATAGATCCAACTCCGGCAAGCGGTCATCCCGGTCAGGAGGATTTTCAGCAACGATAGGTTCGTCCTTTTCAACTTTGAAAGTTTTCCTGAACTTGGGCGGAAGTACATTTCTTTTTTTCTTGACCGGCTTTACAGGTGTAAATTTTCCTTCATTTAACAAAATAGGCGCTTCGCTGACAGATGGGTTGGGCCCCGTTGATGTTTGGAGTTTTAAATTTGAAGATTCACCTATCCGGCGCGATATCGAGAGAAATATTCTGGTTAAGTCCAAACCAATAAATAAGACGATTGCCAAAATGAACGAAAGAAGCGCGATTAAACCATACCGTGAATATAATCCGAATTTCTCCAGCCCCAATTGGATTAATGCTGAAAGCCCCCAGCCTATCCTGCCCCCATCAAGCCCTGCTTCAGCTCTTTGAAGTGATGATCCACCTATTACAGTTAATAATACTAGAGTAATAATCGCACCAAGCTCCAGCCATATTACTTGCCTGCTGCGGATTCTAAATCTGCGATTATATCCCTTAAACAATAATACCCATATTCCAGATGCTGACAATAATACTACTATCCAAAATGCACCATAACCAAGCCATAGTTGCAGGACGTTTCTCCACCACAACAACAAAATCCCATTTGATTCAGGGCTGAGCAGCGCTATCAATGTCAGAATTCCAAATGTCAGCAAAATGATGCCCGCAGAATCAAAAAGAAGACGTTCAATTCGATTGGATATGTTTGTGTCTTTGATCCAGAATTCTGTTTGTGTGCCGCTGTTTTCCATTCTTCCTGCTCGGTTACCCCAATTTCGTTATTCTTCTCTTGCCAATTTAATCTGGCTCGTCACGCTTTCGCTTTGGACGCGCTGAACATTAACCCTGGATGCAATATAGATGCCTGCCAGGATAAGTCCTGCGCCGAGGATTTTCAAGGGAGTCGGGACTTCACCCAGAAAAAAATATGCAAGAATAGTCGATCCAACCGGTTCACCCAGCAAGGAGATGGAAACGAATGCGGCGGAAAGATACCCCAGCGCATAATTAAATATAGAATGCCCGAATAACTGCGGAATTACTGCCAGTAATAACATCCAGAAATAGGCTTCAGTAGGATAACCAACCAGTGAATTTCCGGATACGAGCATAAAAATGCACAAAATCACCGCTGCCATGCCATAGACAACGAAGACATAAGAGAGTAATGAAACTCTGCTGCGTAAACTGCGCCCAATAATGATGTATATTGATGCCGCCACTGCGCCGATCAGTGCCAGTACATCTCCCAGAAATGCTTCCCCGCGCAGAAATTCCTCCATTGAAGGGCAGGAAAAATTATATCCATTCCAAACACAGGTATCGCTGAATGTAACCAAAATGACGCCTCCCATTACAAACAACAGGCCAAAGATGATTGGTTTTGTCAGCGGTTCTTTTATTGTAAAAGGGGAGAGCATTGCTACCCACAACGGAGCGGTGGATACCAGAACGACCGAGCTTGCGACAGTTGTATATTCCAGTGATTTAATCCAGGCTGCAAAATGAAGCGCCAGAAATGCTCCGGATAACAAAGCCAGAATATATTCTGATTTTGTAATTGAGCCCAGTTCCTGGCGCCTTTTACCAATCACGATAGGAGTAATTAAAAGAGTCGCAGCTCCCAGGCGGAATGACGCGATAACAATACTGGATGCATACAATTGGGCTTGACGGATAAGTAGAGAAGCGGTAGACACAGCAAAAATACCAATAATAATCGCGAAGAACGGATTTATTGGTGGGTGCTTTTCAGGGTTCATCTCGGTTTTCTGATGTGGAAAACCACCTTCCCAACCAGATCTCCCAGTTTCACAGATCCTAACTCACTGCTGTCAATGCTCTCCGGGTGTATTCCGGAAACCCAGAGTTCCCCCTTTTTATGATCATATTTATCCACCCTTTTGATCATTATTCCGTGGATTGAATTTTTAAAAACAACGATATCGCCGCATTTTAAGCGGTTAAAAAAGATAGGGATTCTGCAAACCAGCGCAAAATCCCCATCATCGTACAATGGAACCAGGCTTTCACCTGCTATTTTTACAATCTTGACCATTAAAGGTCAGGATAGACCATTTCCAGGGCTGGTGCATAAGGCGCATTTGCTCTCTTAACAGCAACATTCTTCGTCTTCCAGAAAATTTCTGCAAATTGATTAATCGCATCAACTAATTGTAGCCCGCTTTCACGGTTTGCACTCTGGCGGCATTTTGAACCCAATTGCATAATTTTGTGTACCAGTCCGTTCAGCTCCGGGAAATCCGCAACATGCTGCTCTTTAATGTAATCGCCCCATATAACACGAATCTCGTGCTTGGCTTTTTCAGCATGCTCCTCCTTTACCGCTATGTATCTTGACAAACTGTTCTGGAACTCAAGACCTTTGTCACCAGCGCTCTCGTCCAGATTCTTCATCAAATCCATCATGCGTACTACAGTTAAAGCCGCGATCTGAGCGGTAATGGGATCATAAATTCCGCAGGGGATATCACAGTGAGCCTTCGCTCTTTCAAACTGGATTTTGTCGTCTAATTTATTAAGTACTTGGTGGATCATTATTTCCTCCTTTATGAAATTTTTTTGATACGGTTTATTTGGAAAGATAAATTGATAATAACTAGGGGGTATCCTATTGTCAAGGATTCTGAGCATTTTAATAAAAAATATTAACATAATGTATATTTTCTACCTTAATTATCATATATATTTGAAATTTTTTGACCAATCGCATATTTTGCTTGACAAAGGCAGATACGGAGGCTAAAATTTTCTCAGTTTGTTTTAAACAATACAATCAAATATTTATAATCTACCAAAAAGTTTTCAGGAGGTCGTTCCAATGACATATATCATTACCAGCTTATGCCTGCGCGATTCCGGTTGTGTTGAGGTTTGCCCGGTAGAATGCATCGTTCCGGGTATTCCCAAGGAGGAATGGCCTTGGTATTACATCGATCCGGATACCTGTATTGACTGCGGTGCCTGCGTTCCGGAATGCCCATACGAAGCAATTTTCCCAGAAGATGAAGTTCCCACCGATTACACTGCAAAAGGCGGCGAGTATATCAGCAAGGTCGGATTAAGCGGTCACTATGAAGGAACCAACCATCATGGTGAGGAAGTGGTTCTCGAGACAGCCCGCCAGCTTGAAGAAGGAGAAGTCCTTGATCTGACAGAGGATAATCAATCAAACTACGATTATTTCTCCAGCGGTCCAGGGTATGATGCCTTGGAGTAAAATCCAGAAAGCAACCCAGTAAGATTGAATTGGGATAAAAAGGAGAAGGGCAAAACCTTCTCTTTTTTTTCCTTTCAGAACTATTTACCCTGGTAAAATCCTCTCGATAATTATTAGTAAAGTTTAAACACAGTTGAAACCAATAAGGCATTATTTCGTATTAATTATTTAATCAAAACATAGGATTCTCTTTTTAACATCGCAAATCATCATACTAAATCAACCCACAAATTCAATGGTTGACAGGAGGTATAAATTTATGGATAAACATAATTCACCGGAAGGAACTCTAAAGGATGAATTTCGGAATCTGGGCAAGAATCTGGTAGATGCAATCCGTGCAGCAGGTGAAAGCCCAGGCTGGCAAAAACTAAGCTCCGATATTGAGGGAGGATTATCAGAGTTCGGAACAACGGTTAAAAATGAGTTTGAGACTCTCAAAGATTCCCCGGCTGCGAAGCAGGTCAAGTCAGAATTTGACGATTTTCAGGATCGGATAAAAACTGGGGAAGTTGAGACCAAAGTCCGTGAAGAACTCATCACAGCTCTGAGAGCAGTCAACAGCGAACTGCGTAAGGTTTCTGAGAAATTTACTTCGCCTGATCAAAGTTTCCCTGACACGAAAAAAAACGGTGAGGGATAAAATGAACGAACTGATTAGAACGGAAACAAAGAGCGGTGAAACGATAAATGCTGGTGAAGTTCAAATCACGCCATTTTCGAAATCCACCCAAATATTATCAGACAGAAAAATTTTCGGATTGATATGGAACCGCCCCGATTCGATACTTGTCCAGAAGCCTGATGGGAGTGAGCAAATCCTCCCGGTCATCGACGTCACCAGGCAGGCGATCTGGGCGATACTGGGGATAAGCACGGTGATTTTTACGCTGCTTACTTTCATAACTCTTAAAAAGGATAATTAATATAGGAGACAACAATGGCAGAAGAAACAAACAACCAGGAACGCAATAGAATGATGATTGACGAGAGCGCGCTTCAAGTAATTCAGGATAATATGAAAGAATTTCTTCATGCTGGAAGTGTGGATGCGGTATACGGCAAGCCAATAAAGCAGGCTGATACTGTAATTATTCCAGCCGCGGAAGTGCTTTCAGTGATGGGATTCGGTATTGGTTCAGGATACGGAAGAAGCCCATCCAGTGCTGAAAAAGACGGAGACGAAGAAAATGAGGGCGAAGGTGGCGGGAGCGGCGGGGGAGGCGGCGGTCGAATCCTTTCCCGACCAGCTGCGGTTGTGATTGCCACACCGGATGAAGTGAGGGTTGAACCTGTCATGGATTTTACCAAAATTGGTCTGGCAGCTCTAACCGCTGGAGGGTTTGTGTTGGGCATGTTCTTTCGAATGCTGAGTGCAAAATCAGCTTTAAAGGAAATGTAAACGAATTCAATTATTCTGCAAATATACTTGCATCGGGTGTAACTTAAAAATCAAACCGCAGACGAGCAAAACCGTTCGTCTGCGGTTTTTAATTTATTAAAATGAATTCCTCTAGATCATTCCCTTACCAAATGCTTTTTGAAAAAACCCATTCCCAACCGTGTATATATTTAAGTAAAATATAGTCTACAGACAATCCTGCACCAGGACTAAACCAAATTATTATTTTCATGAACTCTTTTCTCCTAAATAAACCTGATTCAAAGATCTCAAAAGCAGCGCCAATCATAACCTTTTTAACGCTGCTGTTCGTATTCGCATTGATTTATTCCCAAAGCCCACTTTTCACCTCAAATCAGAACCAATATTTCTTGCATGGTCTCGCCCGAGCAGGTTATGGGGATTTGGATGAGGACTGGCTGGCAAACACAGCCGAACCCACCCCGCTATTCAGCTGGATTGTTCAATACAGCTTTCAAATATTCCAGATTAAGGAAATTTTCTATCTTTATTATGCATTGTTAATGGGGATATATATATACTCATTATTGAATATTGTATTTGTTATTTTTAATTTTTCCCAATCAAGATCCTTATTCCTTTTATACACAGCCGCACTTCTACTGATCCACTCAGCGGCTATTCGATTTTTCAACTCGCGCGTCTTTGGTTCAAACTGGACCTATATTCTTGAAGATGGGGTCGCCGACCAGCGCCTTTTAGGTCCAGTTTTTCAACCGAGCGCCTTCGGCGTGCTGCTGCTGGCTTCCATTCTATTATTTCTTAAACAAAAACCTTACTGGTCAATTCTGTGTTCCGCCCTCGCCGCTACAATTCATCCTACATATTTATTGACCGCCGGTTCACTGGTATTAAGCTATATGTTTATCACTATTAAGGAGGATCGGTCATTCAAGAGAGCCGCCTTGTATGGGCTTTTTGGCTTATTCCTTGTACTCCCAGTTCTCATATATATATATTCAAATTTTACAACTGCACCACCTGAAACACTTGAACGCGCCCAGGAGATTCTGATCAATTTTCGAATTCCACATCACGCCAGAGTAAGCGACTGGCTGGATACAACTGCAATAGTGAAATTGATTCTGATATTATCCGCTCTTTATCTGGTCAGGTTTAAAAAGATATTCTTAATATTATTCATTCCATTCCTGGTTGCTACAACCATGACCGTACTTCAAATTATTCTTGACAACAATACCCTGGCATTGATCTTTCCATGGCGGGTCTCAGCAATACTGGTTCCGCTCTCATCTTCAATTCTGTTGGCAGAATTGATTTCTATTTTTAACCAGTGGAAACCCGAATTCTTCCAGAAATATAAAAGGGGTACCGAAATTTTTAGCGCCGGTTTAATAATCATACTCATGGTTGTCGGTGCAATCCGGATGACGATCGATTTCAATAGAAAAGTATCTGTACCAGAACGGGATATGATGGATTATGTTTCCATGAACCATCAACAGGGGGATCAATATTTAGTTCCCAAGAAAATGCAGGATTTCCGTCTGGCGACAGGTGCACCGGTTTTTGGTGAATTTAAATCAATTCCTTACAACCCTGAGGATGTTTTAGAATGGCGCCGAAGGGTAAGAGTAATCGAGGAATTTTATAAAGAAACCAATTGCGACTCATTTGGTTTAATAATGTTAAACGAAAATGTAAACAGGTTTGTCGTGCCCCAAAACGGCTCAATGCCGGTTTGTGAGACAGTGTCGCCTATTTATGAAGATCATTATTATTGGATATATGCTCCGGTACCTGTGGAATAATCGATATTTAAAAGATGCATTACGCCTCAAATTGCCAAACAAATAATAATTCTTCTCCCAAATATATACCAGAACATATAATGATTTAAAAATAAATTTCGGCTAAATTCACCCTGAACTCCCAAATGCCTGGTTCTAACAATTTGCGTTGGAAAGAAAGGCCGCTTTTTCGCACAAAATTAATAATCCTGGTATTGGAAATGTGGATTGTGGCTACAAAGGCAGTTATTCCATGCTGGCGGGCATAACGTGTTAATCTGATCATAATCGCTGTACCCAATCCCCGGTTCTGGTAATCGTCTCTTACAACAATTGCGCATTCTGCGTCGCGAGTATGAGTAGCCCTGATTACATCATAACGGGCAACTGCAATAACACTTTCCCCCTCCTCCTCTTTTATGGTACCCACCAGAGCCATACGATCATGATAATCAACATTCGCAAAATATTCCGCCTGCTCGTCGGATAATTTCTTAAAGGATTTGAGAAACCGTAAATATATCGTTTCGGGTGATAACTTCTCAAACTCTGCCTGGAGTAAAGGCGCATCGCCAGGTTGGATAGCTCGAATTGTGACAATCGTCCCATCTTTAATTATTACTTTTTCTATATATCCCGCATCATTTTCAGCAGTTGGATTTCCTGGATTGTTGATGATTTTTCAATTCCTTTACTGGATTGATTGACTCAAATCTCTTTAAATACATCTCAGGTTGGTCTGTAAGCCGCATTCTGTCCGAAAAAATGGCGAACCAATTCCTGGATGATCATCTATCTGGGTCACATGTTTCCAAATGACTCTAGCGGCCTACCCGGAACTTTGTTATCAACCAGGAAACGAGCAGTTTCCCTTCCACGATATTACCCGATCAAGTATTCTTTCGATCTGAACAATATCCGGAATACGTCCCTGTTTGGCCTTGCTCCCGGTGGGGGTTACCTGGCCGTAAGCATCTCTGTTTACGCCGGTGGTCTCTTACACCACCTTTTCACCCTTACCAATATGGCGGTATATCTCTGTGGCCCTGTCCGGCAGGTTGCCCCGCCCCGGGGATTACCCGGCACCGTGCTCTTTGGAGTGCGGACTTTCCTCAGCTAATCATTTATAACTGCGACCATCCAACCAACCTGAGCGTTCCCATCATACTATTCTTGACAAATACTGTCAATTAAACTGGACAATTTGATCTACTTCTAGTAGAATAACCCGTCGCAATTATCAGCCAGAGAGATATTTCGGAGGTTATTTTGGCAAACATAAAGTCACAAATTAAACGCAACCGGCAAAATGAGAAGAGGAGACTTCACAACCGGCTATATCGAGGTCGTGCCCGTACGTATATTAAAAAAGCCCGCACAGCAATGGAAAGCGGAGAATTGGAATTAGCACGTGAATCAACAATGATGGCGATCAGCGTTCTTGACCGGGCTGCCAGCAAAGGAGTTATTCACAAAAATAACGCCGCACGTCGTAAAAGCAGGCTCCTCAAGAGTTTGAATTCACTGGAAAAACAACCAGAATAACCCTGCAATATCAACAAATTACCATTAAGCGGGAGCGATTAATCCTCCCGCTTTTATTTTTGAAATTGTGCTAGATTTATGTTCGGACAATCAATGAACTTGGTTCCTCGCGAATTTGATTCGCCGCTTGAACAATGCTCAAAACACAGCGCGTGATATAATCGGGTCTCCACAATGAAAAGTTAATCTCGCAACTTGGTTGGTTTAACTGAAATCTGGCATGGATTTTGGAACTGCGTTATTGTGGGACTTCATTCGCTGTTTTTTCGTAAGAAAATTCCGGGGAAATTCTTATGTTCCAATTAGAGCAAATAAAATTAAATGATCAAATTAAGGATTATTGCTCAGTAAACGAACTGCCAGTTCCGGAAGAAATTAAATGGAATCCTATTCCATTTGATGGTGAGTGGGGGATATCCACATCATTTTTCCAGCTTGCGGCTGATGAAGCTCGTCAATCCCCAATTGGAAACAAAATTAAAGCACCCGTTCCAAAGCGAGCTCAGGAAATCGCATCTGAAATTGCCAGCCACCTGGGAATACAACCAGGTTATTCAAAGATAGAAGCGAAAAACGGCTATTTAAACATATACTTCGCGACTTCTAAATACAGCCAGCGGATTATTGACAAAGTAATTGAGGACGGGGTGAATTATGGATGCGCTGTCTCCAGAGGTAAACAAGTTATGGTGGAATTTTCCCAACCGAACACACATAAAGCGTTTCATGTTGGGCACCTTCGAAATGTCATTCTCGGTTCTGTGATATGCAACATCTTGGAATGCGCCGGTTATTCAGTTATCAGAGTCAACTATATCGGGGATATCGGTTGGCACGTGATTAAATGGCTCTGGAACTATCTAAACTTTCATGAAGGCGAAAAGCCAACAGAGGATACAACCCGCTGGATGGGGGAAATATATTCAGAAGCAGAAAAGCGCCTGGAAGAAAACCCGGAATATGAACCCGAAATTCGGCAGCTGTTCTCCCGTTGGGATAATCGGGACCCGGATATCGTCGCTCTCTGGAAGGAAACCCGTGAATGGAGCCTTGAGGGTTTTGAGCAAATATATAACCTGCTGGGTGTGAATTTCGACCGGATTTATTTTGAAAGCGAGGTTGAGGATTCCGGCAAAGACCTTGTTGAGGACCTGATTTCCAAAGGGATTGCGGAAGATGAACGACCTGAGGGGCCTGTGATTATCCGCATTGATGACATTCTCCAACTGGAGAAGGAGAAATTTAGGGTTCTGGTTATATTGCGCTCTGATGGCACTTCGCTTTATGCCACAAAAGACCTTCCGCTGGCAATATTAAAATTTGAAGAATACGACCTTGATCGATCAATCTATATTATCGACGTCAGACAATCCTTATACCTCCAGCAGGTATTTAAAACACTTGAAATCATGGGCTATCCATGGGCAAAAGATTGCTACCATCTTGCCTATGAAATTGTTAATCTGCCAGGAAACGTAACCATGAAATCACGGGATGGGACAGTAGTACTGCTGGAAGACCTGATCCGGGAGGCAAATGCGCGAGCTTATAAAATCGTTGCAGAAAAAAATCCAGGACTATCGGAAAATGATAAAAAGGGAATTGCAGAAGCAGTAGCGTTGGGTGCAATAAAATATACAATGCTGGCGCGCGAAAATGAGAAAATAGTTACCTTCGACTGGGAAAGCGCCTTAAATTTTGACGGTCAAGCCGCCCCATACATACAGTATGCTTGTGTTCGGGCCAACAGCATCCTCCGCCGCTCGAATGAAGAACCCATCGATACTGTCTCTCAAGACTACGAATTAGATCCCACAGAAGTGCAATTGATTGACCTGATATCAAGATTGCCCTCCGAGATTCAACGTGCTGCAGAAGATCTCAAGCCACTCCATCTGACCAATCTCGCATACAGCATTGCAAAAGCATTTAGCGATTTTTACAACCAGTGCCCGGTTTTGAAAGCTGCTGGAAACCAGCGCATATTCCGCCTGCGCCTGGTTATGGCGGTTCGCCAGGCACTCACAAACCTTATGAATCTACTCGGTATTACCCCGCTTGAAAAAATGTAACTGCAATCGTTTATAAAGATAGTAAAGTAAACACAAAAACCAATTACAGGAGAATTAACTATTCATGTCACCAGTTCGTTTACTCATCATGGGGGCTGCAGGACGCGATTTCCACAATTTCAACGTCAAGTTCCGGGACAATCAAGACTATCATGTTGCAGCCTTTACCGCAACTCAAATCCCCGATATTGAAGGCAGGAATTATCCTTCTGAATTATCTGGATCACTTTACCCAGATGGTATTCCGATATTTCCTGAAAGTGACCTCGACCAGTTAATAAATGAACTGAAAATTGATCAGGTAGTATTTGCATACAGCGATGTGCCCCACACCTTCGTGATGCATAAAGCTTCACAAGTTATGGCTTGCGGCGCAGATTTCAGGTTGATGGGATCAAAAAATACCCAGCTTAAGTCCTCAAAGCCAGTTATCTCTATATGCGCTGTTCGCACAGGCTCCGGTAAAAGCCAGACAACCAGAAAAGTATCCCTGATCATAAAAGAGATGGGTTTAAAAACTGCGGTAGTCAGACACCCCATGCCATACGGCGATCTAACCAAACAGATTGTTCAACGATTTGAGGATTACAGTGACCTGGATAAGTATGACTGTACAATCGAAGAGCGCGAAGAATATGAACCGCACCTGGATAATGGCGTTCTGGTTTATGCAGGAGTGGATTATGAAAAAATTCTCCGTGAAGTTGAAAATGAAGTGGATGTGGTCCTGTGGGATGGGGGCAACAATGATTATCCGTTCTATGTACCCGATTTAGAAATTGTTGTCGCCGACCCGCACCGACCCGGACACGAATTAAACTATTTCCCAGGCGAACTAAACTCCAGAACTGCGGATGTGATTGTCATCAATAAAATTGACACAGCCCCACCTGAGAATATCCTTACAGTCCGTGAAAATATACGATCCGTTAATCCAGATGCGGTAATTATTGAAGCAGCTTCTCCCCTATTTGTTGAAGATCCGAGAGCAATTCTGGGTAAACGTGTCCTTGTGATCGAAGATGGACCCACATTGACTCACGGCGGAATGGCATTTGGCGCAGGTTGGGTTGCAGCACGCCGGTTCGGAGCAGCCGAGATTGTGGATCCGCGACCATATGCGGTTGGCTCGATCATTGAGACATACCAGAAATACCCCAACACTGGAGAAGTGCTTCCGGCGATGGGATATGGTAAGGTCCAAATCAGAGAATTGGAGAAATCGATCAATAACGCTGATGTTGACCTGGTGATTGCGGCAACGCCAATCGACCTGAATCGAATCATCAAAATCAATAAACCCATCCAGCGTGTGCGTTATGAGCTTCAGGAGATTGGTCAACCGGATTTGGCTTCTATACTAAAGGAAAAGTTATAAACAAAATATTTAAAGCAAAGGTTCATAAACTGTTGGAAATTTGGAGAATAAAAAGAAGTTGCTCAATTTTCAGAATAGGACCATCAGATTAAATAATTCAGGTCATGCCTAAACTCCATTGGAATACCAAAAATCAAAGAAACATAACCCCAGGTGAATTTGTAATTTTTAATAATTCTTATCCAGGTGGAAAAGGTTATCCACCCAATGACCCCAAGGAGAAATCAAACAGGTTGTTCCTTGGAGATAACCTCAGGGTGATGGTTAGTTTATTGCCTGACTATGAAGGAAAAATCAATCTCATTTACGCCGACCCACCCTTCTATACCAACCGGTTGTATCCCACCCGGGTCGGACAGGGAGAAGATTCACGCCGTCCTCATGAATGGCAGCTCGAGGAGGGATACACGGACGATTGGCCTGACCTGGAATCTTACCTTGATATGCTCTATCCAAGGCTGAAATTAATGCATCGCCTTCTGGCTGAGGATGGCACCCTCTACCTTCATCTCGACTGGCACGCCAATTCATACGCCAGGATACTGCTGGATGAAATTTTCGGCTCCGAAAGATTGATAAATGAAATTATTTGGATCTACCACGGCCCATCCCCGATAAAAAGTGCATTTAACCGGAAGCATGACACAATCCTTGTCTATACGAAAAGTAAGGATTATTGTTTTAACGCCGATGAAGTAAGACAACCTTATGACCCTAGTACAATCAAAACCTTCAATTCCTCTCCAAAAGCGGGTTTTGGAAAGAAGCCAGATCTAAAGAGGGGAAAAGTGCCGGAGGATTGGTGGTATTTCCCTGTAGTTGCCAGACTCCACAACGAACGAACAGGTTATCCCACCCAGAAACCGGAGGCGTTGCTAGAAAGAATTGTAAGAGCCTCATCCAAACCCGGTGATCTCGTGGCTGATTTCTTTTGCGGTTCCGGAACTACACCGGTTACTGCTGAACGCCTGAACAGGAATTACATCGCTGCGGATAACACCTGGCGCGCAATCCATACAACCAGAAAAAGGCTTATGTCAATGGGCGCAACCCCTTTCCAAATTCTGGTTGAAAAAAGTATAAATTTGAACTTAGGCAGAATAAATTCTGATTACCTTATTAACATATGCGATAATTCAATCACCCTGGACAGCCGCAATCTTTCAGAAGTCGATTACTGGGAAGTAGACCCAGACTGGAAAGATTCTACTTTTAACAGCGTGTTGCAGGCCGTACGTCCCAGGAAGAAAAGACCAATTAAAACAAAAATTAAACTCCCTTGTGAATCAACCGGATCTCGTTATTGTGTTCGTCTGGTGGAAGTTAAAGGGAGACTACTTCAGGCTATTATGGATGAGAAATGAAATTATTTGTCCCAGGCAGAATTTGTCTTTTCGGCGAACATTCCGATTGGGCTGGCGGTTACCGCCGGTTGAACGCAGATATTGAAAAAGGATACACACTGATAAGTGGAACAGATCAGGGGATTTATGCTGATGTAGAACCGCATCCAACGTCACTCGTCCTCTCCTCAATCACACCGGATAACATTCAAAAAGGTCCATACGAAATCCCGATGCAGCCAGAAACACTTTTAAAGGAAGCCCAGTCAGGCGGTTTCTGGAGTTATATTGCTGGAGTGGCATATCAGGTTTTAACCAATTACCATGTCCGCGGTCTTGTGATCAATAATTACAAAACGGACCTCCCTATCAAAAAAGGTCTATCTTCCAGCGCAGCGATCTGTGTTTTAACAGCGCGCGCCTTCAATCGTGTATACGATCTAAAATTGACCATCCGTGGGGAAATGGAACTTGCCTACCAAGGCGAAATCACAACCCCATCTCGTTGCGGAAGGATGGATCAGGGTTGTGCTTTCGGGAACCGCCCGGTATTAATGGTTTTTGATGGAGACCGGTTGGAAACCAAGGAACTGCAGGTCGACAATAAACTTTACTTTGTTGTGGTTGACCTGCAAGCCAGGAAAAACACAATGGAAATTCTAAACCGGTTAAACCGCTGCTATCCTTTTGCAGAGAATGATATAGAAAAAGGCGTCCAAGAACTTCTCGGCCCAATCAATAAACGGATAATCAACCAGGCAATGCAGGCTCTAGTCGAATCGGACGAAGAGAAACTGGGATTTTTAATGAATGAAGCCCAGGATTTTTTTGACCGCTATGCTACACCAGCCTGTCCTGAAGAACTCGAAGCTCCAGCTCTGCACAAAGTACTTGACTATGAACCTTTCAAACCTCATGTCTGGGGAGGTAAAGGTGTAGGTTCACAGGGAGACGGCACAGCTCAATTTATCGCACGCAGCGAAGTTGATCAGCAAGCTGTAATCGAAATACTCGCCCGAGATCTCAAGCTTCCGGGTTTGAAATTATCGCTGCAGCCAGGTCCGAAAGTTCGCAAAGCGCTCATCCCTGCAGCAGGATTTGGCACCCGGCTTTTCCCGGCCACAAAGGCGACAAAAAAGGAACTTTTTCCAATTATCGATCAGGACGGGATTGCCAAACCTGCCATACTGTTGATTGTGGAAGAAGCCCTTGATGCAGGATTGGAAGAAGTGATAATTGTAGTTCAGGAGGAGGATTTAGCAGGTTTTCAATCTCTGTTCAGAGATCAGATTTCAATTGAAAATTACAATAAACTGCCGAGAGCGTTCCAGGATTATTCCCACCGCATTCTAGAAATTGGAAGAAGGGTATCATTTATTGTCCAACCCGCACAGGAAGGTTTCGGGCATGCGGTTTACTGCGCGAAAGAAAAAATTGGCGATGAACCTTTTTTACTTATGCTCGGGGATCACCTTTATAAATCATCCGGGGAACAGACCTGCGCAAAACAATTACTGGATGCGTACCAGCTTTATGGAATCAATATCCTTGGACTGCGCATTACACCGGAAGATGAAATCGCAAATTTCGGCACTGTTGCCGGCGTGTGGGTCGAACGCGGTAGGACATTAAATGTCACTGAATTCGCCGAAAAACCAAACATTGAATATGCCCGCTCAAATTTGCGGGTCCCTGGAATACCGGAAGATGAATATTTTACAGTTTTCGGTATGTATGTGATCAAACCCAAGTTGTTCGAATACCTTGAATTTAATATTAACAACAATATCAGGGAACGCGGTGAATTTCAACTTACTTCAGCTCTTGATAGACTGCGTCAAGAAGATGGATTTTATGGGCTTGTTATGGAAGGACGCCGGTTTGATATAGGACTCCCAAGCCATTATCTGGAAACTCTGCTGTCCTATAATACCTGATCCGGGATTTACACATCCAGGAGGTATCCCTTGCTGCGAACTGTAATCAAATATTTTGGATCGCGCGGGTTATCCTCGATCGCTTTTCTCAACCAGCTTATATGCACATCCAGCGTTCGCGTATCTTCGGTATATTGTGTCTCCCAAATCTGGCTGAATAATTCCTCCCGTTCGATTAGCTGATTTGGATTCTCCATTAAGGTTCTCAAAATATGAACCATCCTTGGTGTCAGATTTGCCTCACGCGATTCGCAGTAAACCCGTTTCTTCTCGGTATCAAGGCGAATCGGTCCCGCTTTCAGGCAGTTCTTATCATCACCTGGCATGTAAGGTTTGATCCTGTTAACCAGTTTGCGCGTTGTGAATGGCAGGCGTAATATTACATCAGCACCACTCGCCTTTACTTCAACAGGTTCCCGGTCTGTTATTAAAAGAATTGGGAATTTTGGCGCAACATTATGAATGGATTGGCAAATTCGAGTGCCGGAAGTTCGCATGGAAGCCGCGTTCAGAACCACCAGATTGTGTTTTTTCCTGGACATTGTTTCGAGGGCCTCTCCACCCGTGGAGACAGTTTCTATCTTAAACCCTTTTTTTCGTAAGCTGGGGATAAAATATGGACTTACAGAACGTTTGCCCTCAATCCACAATATCTTGGCTTCTGACTCCATCTACCTGAAAAAAGAACGGTGGAACCAAACTAAGGTTCCACATGCCTCATCCTCCTTTGGTTGATTATAACGTTATTAATTGGATATTGCAAACAATTGTTTATCGAATTCTTTAACATTAACCCTTCTCAGCGTTTCCATTTTTGAAAAGGGTTCCCGTAGAAAAATTTCTTGTAAATTAAAAATAATTGATTCGAATTCTTCCAATACCTGTAACAGGATATTAATAATTATTTACATCTGTATTCCTCGCATGATAGAATAAACCGATCACAACAGGAGCATTGATTTGTTCTTGTTCGGAGGATTGTATGGAAGATATGGTTGAGGTAGTGATTGACAGTATCAGGGTGAGCCTGATGTCACAGCAAAGAATAGTTATCCTGCGGGAAGAGAATGAAGAGCGTTATCTGCCGATATGGATTGGAGTCTACGAAGCGGAAGCAATCACAATCGCGCTCCAGGAAGTAGAGGTCTCCAGACCCTTGACCCACGATCTGATAAAAAATGTTTTTAACCAGTTAAACACCCGGGTAGTCAGGGTTGAAGTGCTCTCGTTGAAAGATGATACTTTCTACGGCAACATCGTCGCAGAGGCGAATGGACAGACAATCAACATTGATGCCCGTCCGTCTGATGCCTTAGCGATCGCAGTCCGGACACATGTCCCAATTTTTGTCTCTCAATCGGTGATGAACGCCGCCAGCATAATCCCGGAAGAAGACATTCAGGACGAGGACGCGGAATTGGAAGAAAGATTGCCGGAGTCCGAATCCGAAGACAGATTATCCATTTTTGAGGATTTTATCGAAGGTTTGGAAATTGATGACCTGAACGCTGATGATGAAGATGAAAATGGCGGTAAACCAAAACCTGCCGGATAGAATTTACAGAGCAAAATTCGAATCGAATGCGGGCTTGGCCCGCATTTTTACGTTATAATGCCATACAAAGATTTATTTTATTCTGAACAAATTTTTAACCCTTATTTCACCCAGCAATCACCTGATGGTTGATCTCACACCTCCTGAAGTATCCTACCCTTCAGAACCTCAAATTGTCCCCCACAGCAGGGATTCAGAAGAGGCTGTTATTGGATCAGTTCTGATCAATCCTGAGGCGTACTTCGATGTCGCCCAATTTTTGCATGCGGAAGATTTCTACATCCACCGTAATCGATGGATCTGGGAATCCATCACACGCCTCCAGGAAGGGAGGATTCCAATCGACGCATTGACTGTGACGGAAGACCTTGATCAGGCAGGTCACCTATCTGAAATTGGAGGCGCTGCCTACCTGACATCCTTGATCAACAACGTGCCCACATCTCTTCATGCGGAAGCATATGGAAGAATTGTCGAACAAACAGCGATCCGGCGCCGTATGCTTTCCGCTGCTAATGAAATCGCAAAACTGGCATTCCGGGAAGGCACCAGCATCGACACGGTCATGGATGAAGCGGAAAAAGCGGTTTTCGGGGTTAGTGAACGCAGGCTGACACGCGATCTGGAAACATTGCAACACGCGCTCAGCGACTACTATGACCGGATAGATTTACTCGCTCATCGTGATGAAGAGATGTTTGGAGTCCCAACAGGTTTTATTGACCTTGATCGTTTACTGGGAGGAATGCAGCCGTCTGACCTGCTAATCATCGCTGGTAGACCTGGTTCAGGAAAGACTGCTTTTTTGCTCACAGCAGCAAAGAATGCAGCATTGATACACAGAAAGCATGTTGCTGTATTTTCGCTTGAAATGTCCAACGAACAACTCGTCCAGAGGCTCATCTCCCAGGAAACAGGGATAGATTCGCAACGTCTCAGAACTGGCAAGCTCAAAAAGGATGAATGGCCGAGATTTACAGAGGCGATCGAAAAACTCAGTGAGACTAAGGTTTTTCTGGATGATACCCCTTCTCTCACACCACTCCAGCTGAGGACGAAATGCCGCCGGTTGCACATGGAATTTCAACTTGATCTGATCCTTGTTGACTATATCCAATTGATGGGCAGCGGTCTCCGCTCAGAAAACAGAGTGCAGGAGGTATCATTTATATCCAGAAACCTGAAAATGCTTGCCCGAGAATTACATGTACCCGTCCTGGCAGCAGCGCAGTTATCCAGAGCGATTGAGCAGCGGACGGATAAGGAACCGGTCCTCTCAGACCTGCGTGAAAGCGGCAGTTTGGAACAGGATTCAGATATCGTGATGTTCATTCACCGCCCGGAATTATACGATCAGGATACGCTAAAGAAGAATATCGCCCAAATTAAAGTCGCCAAACACAGAAATGGTCCTATCGGTATGGTAGAACTGGTTTTTCTCGACTCTATCGCAAAGTTCGAAAACGCTGCTCCAACTTATTCCAGTCCTCCTGTATGAGGGCGGACCCAGTATTTCTGACTGAAAATTGATTATGGAGAATTTCACAGGATTCAGTGATCGAAATCAGAAGGGTATATTTATTCCAGAGCCTTTTTTCCGGTTTCTCCTTCCGGAAATTGATGACCTGGATGAATTAAAAGTCACGCTGTATGTTTTCTGGCGATTGTTTTTTGTTGAGGGGAATTTCCAGTATGTTCTCCTCTCGGATATCCTCAATGACGAGCATTTATTGGCCGGCTTATCAAAATTAAGCGGCAAGCCAGTTGAGAAAATCAATTCTGCTCTCGAAAAAGCAATAAACCGGGGAACTTTTTTAAGTGCTGAACTCAAACAGGAGAACACATCTGAAATCTTTTACTTCTTAAATGACCCGAGAGGCAAGGCAGCAGTTGAGGCAATCCAAAAAGGAAATTGGAAATACAGTAGGGAATCTAAAACATATCAGATTAACCTTCCGTTAGAAACCCGCAACATATTCCAGCTGTATGAGGAGAATATCGGCCCAATTACACCCATTCTGGCAGACGCGTTAGGTGAAATTGAAGATACCTACCCAGCATTTTGGATCGAGGAAGCTTTTCAGATCGCTGTAAAAAATAACAAACGCAGTTTGAAATATATAGAAGCCATCCTTAAGAGATGGCATGAAGGTGGTAAAAATGGAAGAAGAGTTCAAGCGGACTTTGAAAAAAGTGGAAAAGAATATATCGACGGAGAATATTCAGACTTCATTGAACACTGATATCCTGGATAAGCTTGCTAACCTGCCTGGTGACCCCGACTGCCCTTTTTGTTCCGGGTTGGGGTACATACGCAATGATGTACCAGTTGAAGATCCGGATTTTGGGAAAGTCAAGATTTGTTCCTGCCGCCAGGATGATATAAGCGATCATATTCGCCGCAAGCTGTTTTCTCTCAGCAATTTAAACGAACTGTCAAACCTCACCTTTGATAATTTCCAACCACGCGGCCGAATCGGTTTGTGGCCGTACCAAGCTCAGTCCATCGAACTGGCTTATAATCAAGCCCGTCAGTTCGCACTCACACCTAACGGTTGGCTGGTATTGATCGGCGCATTTGGCTGCGGAAAAACCCACCTTGCTGCTTCCATCGCCAACCAGGCAGTTGCCAATGAGCTGCCGACTCTTTTCATAACCGTACCGGACTTGCTTGATTCTTTGAGGTTTTCTTACAACGACCCTGAGGTGCGGTTCCAGGACCGGTTTGAAAGTATCCGCAATGCACCTTTATTGATTCTGGATGATTTTGGAACCCAGAATGCCACTCCCTGGGCTCAAGAAAAACTATTCCAGATCATCAACTACCGGTATATAAACCGGCTGCCAATGGTTGTAACAACAAATCTTCCAATTGAGTCAATCGAAGGCCGTATCCGATCCCGGCTGGAAGACCCCGATCTGGCAACCATAGTTCGAATTGATGCGCCGGATTACCGACGCCCGGCAGGAGATATCGGCCACCACGAACTTTCATCTTTGGATTTACTGCATGATAGAACATTTAATAGTTTTCAAGATCGAAAAGATGAAGGTCTGCCCCGGGATGTGATTAAAAACCTCGAAAAAGCGGTTCAGATATCCCAAAATTACGCCAGTGACCCGAAAGGCTGGCTGCTTCTAATGGGTCCTTACGGCTGCGGTAAAACCCACCTAGCAGCAGCTATAGGAAATTTCCGGACTCAAACCGGTCAGCCTCCTCTCCTGATTGTTGTACCTGATCTGCTGGACCATCTGAGAGCCACATTCGCCCCTGAGAGCACCATCAGCCTGGACAGGCGTTTTCTCGAAATCCGCAATACACCATTCCTGATTCTAGATGATCTGGGCACGCAGGCGACCTCAGCCTGGGTGAAAGAAAAACTGTACCAACTGTTCAATCACCGCTTCAATGCCCAGCTTCCAACAGTTATAACCACCTCCAACGAACTTGAAGAAATAGATGCCCGGCTGCGAAGCCGGCTGATCGATAAACGTTACTGCACCATTTTTGCAATTACCGCGCCAGCCTATACCGGAAAACAAGCAAAATAAACCGGTGAATTAATCAGCAGCTGAAAGCGACCACAGATTTTTGATACTGGACAATCATTGTCGTCATTGACATCTTTGAAGAACTATGGTTTACTTTTTCTACAATGTGACCTGATGGAGTGGATCACAAAGATTTTTCGCTATCCCACCAAAAAGGAGGTGTTGCCCATGAACGATGGAAGTAGTAACTTACTGAGCGCTGCGGTGACCCTCCTTTCTGGATTGAGCTAAAGACAGTTTTCCTTTTAGCTACAAGGTTACCGCAGCGCCGCATCGAGCTGCCTTCCGGGGCAGCTCTTTGTTTTTAAGTGTAAAATAACTACCATAGCCATCGATAAAGGGTTATCCATGAAAGAGAATCAAGGAAAAGATAGGCGGGTTGTCGTAGCCGCTGCATTGGGAGAATGTGTACATGTGGCTGGGGTTAATAAATTTCTGCGATTGGCTGAATCTGCAGGTTGGCAAACCATTTTTCTCGGACCTGCAGTTCCCATTGAGAGAGTCCTCTCTCAAGCGCGTGAACATAATGCGGATATGGTGGCGGTCTCCTACCGGTTGACGCCGGAAACCGGGGAACGTTTGCTTGCAGATTTCGCCGAACAGGCAGATGACCTTTATTCAGCAGGAGTACGCTTTGCTTTTGGTGGCACCCCGCCTGTTGCAGCCCGGGCGCGGTCTCTGGGTTTCTTCGAACAGGTTTTTGAAGGCGGCGAATCCGCCGATAGTATATTTAGATACCTTAAATCCGAAAAGCCGGCTGTGTCGGATAACCTCGATTACCCTCAATCTGCAGTTGAGCGGATTGAATGGAAACATCCACTGCCGATTATTCGACATCACTTTGGACTACCAACAGTTGAAGCGACCCGCCAGGGAATTACCAAAATTGCTGAAAGTCAAACACTGGATGTGATATCTCTAGGAATTGACCAGGACGCCCAGGCTAATTTCTTCAAACCAGAAAAACAGAACCCGCGCCGGACAGGTGCAGGCGGAGTCCCGGTCAGGAAACCGGAGCACTACCGTGAATTATTCAATGCCAGCCGCTGTGGAAACTTTCCGTTGTTGCGAACTTATTCTGGCACGGATGATTTTATCCGCCTAGCTGAGATGTACGTTGAGACAATTAATATCGCCTGGTGCGCGGTTCCTTTATTCTGGTTTAACCGTATGGACGGGCGTGGACCATGGGACCTGAAAGGCTCAATCCGGGAACATCAAAAATTGATGACATGGTACGGGGAGCGGGATATACCAGTTGAGCTGAACGAACCGCACCACTGGGGCATGCGCGATGCTCCGGATGTGATCTCGGTTGTCTCAGCGTACCTCTCCGCTTACAACGCCAAACGATTTGGTGTCAAACATTATTTCGCGCAGTTGATGTTTAACAGTCCGGGAGAACTGTCCGATGGGATGGATCTGGCGAAAATGCTTGCGGTGCTGGATTTAATAGAGCCGTTGGAAAGCCCGGGATTTGAGATATTCAGACAGACAAGAACTGGTTTACTCAGTTATCCTCTTGATCCGGATGCTGCCCGCGCACATCTTGCCACAACTGTGTACGTTCAAATCGCATTAAGACCGCATATCATCCATATTGTCGGGCATACAGAAGCCCACCATGCCGCAACCGCAAATGATGTTATTGAAGCCTGTAAAATCGGTGAGCGCGCCATAGAAAACGCCCTTGCAGGGCAGATTGATTTGACCAGCGATGAAACAGTGCAGGAACGAAAGCAAGAATTGATATCGGAAGCGGAAGTAACAATCCAGGCCATAAAAGAATTATCAGACCCGCAGGTTGAAGATCCACTCACAGATCCCGGAACCCTGACAAAAGCGGTCACAGCAGGAATTCTTGACGCGCCTCAATTAAGAAACAACCCCTATGCGCGTGGAGAAATTGTATCCCTAATAGACAGAAGGGGAGCATGCGTCGCTGTTGATAATAGAAGCGGTAATAAGTTAAGTGAGGCCGATAGAATAGCCAGGTTATTTTAATTAAATTGGATCTGGCAGACAAAAACAATTTCCTATAATTAGACGAAATTACGGGTGCACTTCAAGACCTTCGGTGTTATTTGATTGCACAAAACCAGATGCAACCCAGGCAACGCCGTTCGGAGCACCAGGCAGGCTTATCCCCCACCATCCCGCATCGGAAGAAATGTACACAGCTTTTGCGGATTGGCTCGGCTGCAACCGACCAATAATTTCGTATGTAGTACCTGGACCGGACCGGATATTAACCAGCACCGATGCAGTTACACTGGGCTCACCGGGAACTGGCGCTGGAACCGCCAGCTCTCCCCCTTGTTGGGCTGGTTCAAGTTCAGGCACTTCGAAAATATTCTGGGGAACTACATAATCCACCGCTACCCACGCTTCCCCGATCCCAGCAAATGGTACACTGATCGCCCACCATAAACGGTCTCGGCTTACCCCAACCACTTCGGCTTGCTCGCCGGCCCTTAATAAACCGATTTTGCCAAACTGCAAATCGGGTCCGCTTCGGATATTGACATTGGTAATCGCCTGGACAAGGGGTGTGTTTTCCGCATCCACTCCTCCAGCTTGTGTAATGCTGCTGGAGTCGACTTCCTGGACTCCAAAAGTGTTCTGGGGGGTTACCAAGTCAGCATTTACCCAACCGCGCCCGCTATCGACATAGGGCACTTTAATCACCCAGTAATTATTATCTGAGCTATATCCAAGAACCTCTGCGCTCTGTCCCACAAGTAACACTCCGGTTTTTCCGTATTCTGTGCCAGGACCATTTAATATATCGAGGTCAGTATTCGCGGTTAATGCTGGCGTGGTTTCATCAGGTACAAATTCAGAAGATGAAGTAGTGTCTGTACCCACAACAGGCGCTTCAGCGACATTCCGACCATCGACTGTAAACGCAGATACCCATCCTTCACTTTTCTGCATCTGCATTAACGAAATCAACACCCACTGTCCATCCAGGGAAACACCGTTGACCTGTGCTTCCTGGTTCTTTTTCAACATCCCAATAATTTCTCCGCCCATACCAGGATTGAGACGTATTTCCGTATCCATTGAAGCTGATACTGATGGGACACCGCTGATGGGTGTGGGGACAACAATGTTGGAATTTGAAACCGGCAGGGATGGTAAATCAAACGAGATATCGCCTATGCGCAGGAGTGTCAGAATTGATAGAACCGCAACCATCCCTACGAGAACGATAAGGACAAACTTAGTTGTCCATGGGAATTGGTCCCAGAAATGCTTATATTCCATATCCCGTTACCGTTCCAAATATACTTTTACTCTTTTCTTATTGATCCCTATATGTTTTTGAACAATTAATCAATGCCCAGATATTATATATTGAAATAAAAGACCGGCACAGTGGGCGCGCCGGTCAGCTAATGAATCTGTAAACAATTTTTAATAAAGGGATAAAGAAACAGCCGATAGGTTTAATTCTGTTTTATTGTCGGTAAAAGCTAGGAAGTTCGATAATTCAAAAAAGTATCTATGCTTCCGACGGTTCTTCTCCCGACTCAGGTTCAATATCTATTCCAGCATCAATCTGCTCTACTACTTTGCTGCTCTTGGCTGAAAGCTGCTCAAAATACGCTTTTAGTTCTCCACTCATTTCATCAATCGACTCCTGAACATTCTCCAAAGCTTTATCCAACTCTTCTGAGGCTTGCTGCCAGCGTACATCAACCTCATCTCGGATCTGGCCTCTCAGCTCCTCGCCTGAAGTTGGCGCATATAATAGTGCGATAATCGCACCAAAAACCGCGCCGGATAAAAAACTCATAAAATTTGATCCTTTGCTCATGGTCATCTCCTTTTTATTTCTTCTACAAATTAAACTATTCTCCCTCAGACGCAAACGCCTCTTTCAGCTTGGCTTCATCTTCCTGTGATAGAGACGTTCGCAGCACTTTGGGATTATATCTCTTCACATCATCAAGAACTTTATCAGGGGTAATTTCACTAACGAGTAAAAACAGTGCAGAATGTCCGGGTTCAACGGTTTCGCCCACTTCTTTGATAAATTCATCATCTAAACCAAAATCAGTAGATTTACCAGCGATTGCGCCAGTAACTGCTCCAACAGCCAGTCCTAACCAGGGAGCCATGAATAATAAGCCGATTAACAAACCCCAAAAGCTCCCCCCTAATGCCCCGACTCCAACGAGGCTAGTCGCCTGGTTTACCTTTACTTTGCCATCCTTTTTACGGATAACTACTGCGGCATCTTCGAGCTTTAATACATGTTCCTTCTGAAGACGTTTCAATTCGTCCCTCAGTTCTCCCGCTCCGGATTCGGAATCAAACGCGAAAACGATTAATTCACTCATTAATTTCTCCTGTTTATAATATTTATCAGAGGATGGTTTTTTATAAATGACTTATTATCCCAAATTTCTCAATTCAATTATCCTCAAAGGCTCGAGGCGGATACTACCTTAATCGAAAACATATGTCAATAATTTATAAAATTCAAGTGTAATCTTGGTAAAAATTTACTTCTTTATCATTTCAGACCAGCGGTTACTTGCTCACTTTTTTCCCCTAGTATTTTCGTTTTTTAAATCACCATCGTTGATACTCTCATACCGGCGGATATTTACATCATAAGTAGTAAATGGCATCTCGATTCCGGCCTCAGTTAAGGCTTCCTTAAGTGCTGTGTTTACTTTATCATACATCCGGCGGGTATCAACATAGGATTCGATCCACCACCGAACACAAATAATCATCGAGGTATCGCCGAATTCCAGAAATAGAGCGTCGATCGATTTATCCATTAAAACACCTTCAACCCCAGAAACCGCGTCAACAATGATTTCTTTAACTTTCTCAAGGTTCGAGTTATAAGCGACACCAATCTCAATTTGAACCCTATACTGTGTAGAGGGATATGTGTAATTAACAATCTGGCTCTTGCTGATAGACGAGTTTGGTATGATAACCATCCGGTTGTCTCTGGTCCGGATGCGGGTTGTGCGGGTGCCAATATCAACGACATCCCCCCAGGTATTCAGATTTTCAATTTCAATCCTATCACCCACTCTGAATGGCTGGTCAATCAGGATAATCAATCCGCTTATCATATCCGCCAGGGTATCCTGAGCTGCCAGAGATAACGCCAGACCGCCAATGCCAAGTGCAGCGGTCAGTGCAGTCACATTAACTCCAAATCGGTCCAGAATTATGATTGAACTAACTATGATCAAAATGCCACGCAGGGTCCGCCTAAATAGCGGCAGTACCGCTTCAGCTCTTGCACCGCCTTCATCCCTGTCAACTCGCTGTTCTTCGTACCATTTTTCCCCGAGGTCGATCAATTTCCAAATCGCAATGGTGATAATGAACACGTATAGAGAAAAATAAATTTGATCCAGGATGTTCTGGGTCCCCGGTGAAAGAAATCTCAAGCGGTTCGTGCCAAATTGTAAAATGATTACTCCGATAAACCAGCGTATTTCAGATTTTGTTAATTCAACAAATTCTCCCACCCACGGGGAGGAGGAAGATTTCGCGGCGCTTCTCAACAAGGTTAATAAAATCCTGCTTACGATTAAAGTACCTACAAGAACTAACAGAATAGAAACTGCCAGATTCGCCCAATCTTCAACCGACAATCCAAATACATAAGTTCGGTCTGCGCCTGTAGATTCAGCGATATTGGATATTACAATTTCAATTGGTCCTGGCATTGAAGTTGGAGAGTAGGTAGGGGTGGCGAATATTGGTTCTTCATCCAGTTTTGAGGTTATTTCGGGCATCTCTTCAGGGATCGGCGTTTCTGGCTGCACTTCAACTGATTCTACTGTCGCAGGTTCCTGGCTTGGTGAAGGCGTGGGAGTCTGGTATACAGCGCAGGCAGTCAGAATCGAAATAATGAATATCAAAAACGCCAGGAAGAATTGCTTGGGAGAAAACATCATTCTAACCTCCAGAATCATGGAATAAATTCAAATTAAGTCCATGCATTCTCTGTTCAGAGTTCATCTATTCCAATCCCGTCCTGGTAAAACGCAGCAATCGCCTGGTCGGATAATTCGTGGTTAATCATCTTTTTTAGAACAGTGAGCGGAGCTGCAATATGATTGGCTCCTGATTTCAGAACCGTTGCTACTTCATCTGTAGATTTGAGGCTTGCAGCCAGAATTTCTGTATTGGAACCTGAAAGAATTGAAGAGATTGCATCAATCAATCCAGCAGCATCACCTGTTTTCTTTTGGGCACGATTGTAATAAACTGCCACATATCTAGCTCCTGAACTGTAAGCGACAGCAGCCTGGGTCGGACTGTACACCGCTGTAATGCATATATCAAATTCTTTCGAATGCCGGCAGCAAAATTTATAACCAGTTTCTGACGGGATGATTTTTAGCACAAGCTGATCACCCAGGACCTGAAATATTCTTCTTGCCTCATCCTGCATCTCTCCCACCTCGCGTGACATTATCTGATAAAAAACCGGGCCGCTGGTGATAGCGCGTATCTCTTTATATAATAAGACCGGATCGCGGTCTTCCTTCGCCAACAGAATAGGATTTGTGGTCACACCATCCACCCACCCGAACTCCATTGCGGATTTAATCTCGTTGATACTTGCGCTATCGATAAATATCATCTTGCTACCAGGTTATTTCATTTAGTATTCAACCAATTGAATATCATATGAAATTTTACTCTTTTTTAGCTAGGATCATTTTTAGAGAATTTATATGGCAGGGGAATGAAAATGCTATTTGAGAATACTTCTCATAATCAATCCTTATTGATAATAATAAACCCCGAAAGTTTTGGTATTTCAGGGTTTATTTTTTTTGATTTAAGATTAATTTCAAGCAGGTGATATCGGCTGGGACATCATTACCATATTCAGCTTTGGTGACCAGCCAACTTTTTTCCAGAATTTGATTGCTTCCTGGTTGCCTTCAAAAACATAAAGGTTCCAGCGTCTTATCCCAACCCGCATCAGGTTATACAGACAGCGCAGAACCAGGGCTTTACCAATGCCTTGCAAGCGGTGTGTTTCCTCAACTGCAAGGTGATCCAGATAGCCACGCCGTCCGTCATGGCTGCATAATACCGCTCCGACTATCTTGTCCTCAACAATGGCAATATAGCTAAATCCCGGATTGCGCTCCAGAAAACGGGCGATACTCTCACGCGTATCAACCTCAGAGAGCACAATCTCATTGATTGATTGCCAGAGTGCATGAATTTCATCATAGTCCTCGATCTGCATCTCCTTTATCTGAACTTCCATCTTTTTCTCCTCGATAAACTTCCTCATTTTCTGCCAATGCACTTATACCAGCACATCAAGAAGTATGTCCGCAGCTCTCTCAACCAGGACTGAACAGGGTTCTATCCTGCCAGAGCCATATTTTTCAGCTCTCAGCTGAGGGCAGTAAATTGAACCCATAACCTGGCTAAACCGATCCCTGTATTTTTCAACCTGCTGGAAACAAAATACATCCTCATCGTTAAGATTTGACCAGCCGTATAACGCCCCTATGATCATAACTCCGGATGTAAATGCTCCACATAATTCCTTTCTAGAATCGGCTACACCTCCAGCAAATCCGGTTGTCATCTTCACCACCCGTTGATCGAATGAACTTATTTTCAACTCTCCTACGGAGAGCATTATCGCTTCTGCTCAATGATACCCGTTTTCTACCAGCAAGCCTGCCTTTCGGATGGTGGTCTGACGGATATTATTCTCTGTATCCATATTCTTGCCTCTTCGTATTTAATACTTAAGTTATCGGGATATTTCCCAAACCCAGTGAATAAAGGATTATCAAAGAATGCGTTTTCAATCCCATACGCCAGCGATCACAGCGCCACACTTCGGACACTTTCCATCCTCTATATCGTTTCGTTCGACCCAGTAACCGATTCGCTGGATCAATAATTTACCGCAGCGGTAACAATTTGTATTCGAATCTCCTGGTACATTACCCAGATAAATATAGAGTAAACCCTGTTCTTTTCCGATCTCCCTAGCTTTTTCCAGCGTCGAGATTGGTGTTGGAGGTCTATCAGTCATTTTATAGGAAGGGTGAAAACGGCTAATATGCCAGGGTACGTCTACACCCAGTTCATTGGCGATGAAGCTTGCTGCATCTTTTAATTCTTCAGAATCATCATTAACGCCTGGTATGACCAGAGTAGTTACCTCCAGCCAGATACCCTGTTCTTTCATTCGCTTCATGCTTTCCAGAATTGGCGCCAATCCAGCTCCGACCAACCGATGGTATGTTTTTTCCCTGAAAGCCTTCAAATCAACATTAGCTGCATCCAGATATGGGTAAATTGAATCCAGCATCTGGGCAGTCATATATCCATTCGTCACAAAAATATTGGCGATCCCGTAATCATGCGCCTTCCGGGCGATATCGTACGCATACTCGTAAAAAATTGTTGGTTCTGTGTATGTATAGGCAATACTGCGGCAGCCAGAACGGCGCGCAGCCGAAACAATCTCCTGTGGTGAAATTTCCGAACCAATAATTTGTTCCTGCTCTCTGGGCATGTGGGCGATATCCGCATTCTGGCACCACATACAGCGGAAATTACATCCGGGTGTAGCTATTGAATACGCGCCAGTTCCAGGATAAAAATGATAAAGCGGTTTCTTTTCAACTGGATCCACTCCCCTGCTTATACAGCGCCCGTAAACAAGCGTGTATAGATTTCCATCAATATTCTTTCGCACACAGCAAGCTCCCAGTTTCCCCTCTGAAATAACACAGTAGTGAGCACATAGATTACAGCGCACACTTGAATTTTCTAATTTTTCGTACAAAAGGGCTTCTTTCATATCACCTTACACCGCAAACTGGACAGCAGCAATATTATATTCAATTCTCCTCCATAAATAATCCAAAGTTCATCATTCATCAATAGTTTTAAATAACCGTACAATAGTTATGGTTGGATCGCTAAAAACGCCTGCTTCAGGTACTTGCTTGTAAATAATTCCGGGGTCGTAATCACTGCTGCCTTCCGCTATTTCAACATTAAACCCAAGGGATCGTAGCAACTGCACTGCATTTTCCTCTCTCATGCCAGTTACGTCCGGTAACTCCAGTTTCTCCCCAGTTTCATCATAGGAAACTTCTTGGTCAACTATTTCAACATTAAAAATATCTTCAATTTCTGCCATCTCCCTTACACTTTCAGCGATTAATCTATCAAAGACCTCATCCGTGATCGCGCTGTATTCCAGATCCAAGGCATTTTTATCCTTTAGACCTTGAGTCTGAAGTCCATTTACATAACTATGTAGTATTTCAAAACAATACGGTTTCGCCACCAGATTTACAGCATGATTGATGGAATCACGGACGCACTCGGCTTCCTTCAGGCGCATCCATGCGCGCCTTTCATTCTTGATAGATTCATTCAATTGTTTGGGATCTCCAAAATAATCGATGAGGTAATCAGCACCAAGAACTGCGCTAACAACACCAACTTCCTGCGCGCCAACAATGAACAGAACTGCTGGACCAGGGTTGATACCAAACTTGTCCATCAATGGCTGTAATTTTGATTGGTCAACTCCCTTGACCGGAAAATAGCTGTAATCAAAGCCGATTTGCATCGGTTCTTCTAATTCAACCAGAGTATTCATTTGCTCTTTCAATTGCTCCCAGGATGTTTCCCATTCAGATAGTCGACGCTGGTATAGTTCTTTCCCAAAACTTTCCGCTTCTGCTTTACTGGCGATGGTATTTAACCAGGAATCAATTTGCTCATCAGATTGATTTTCCGCAGCAAGCCCCCAGGTCCATTGACCAGGATGCAGGGTTTTGAGTGTGATTTTATTATCATCGGTCTGGAGATCACTTGCAACTGGAATCCCGCCAAAATCGCGTAGGTAGAAAGCCGATATTTCATTCTCAGAACGCCCTTCCGGAAAATCTTCCGGGTCATAAGGGAGCTCAATTGAAATCGGTGAATGGAAAAAATCCTGGTTTTCCAGGCTGATCTCCAATACGCTGTCGGACACATAGGTATTTGTTCCCTGGATATCGCTGCTGAATTCCCCGGTTTTTACTTCTGCACTCAAAGTATCAGGGGCAAGCACACTGCCTTCAGGAATTGTGACTGAAATATCCCCTTTCAATTTATAAGAACTGGACTGGGATGGGTCCAATTCAACTTTAATGGTCTCTGGTCCACTGAATGCTGAGCCTAGCCTTTCAGGAATGATAGCCTTTTTAGAGATATCACAGGAAACAATCAGCACAAAAAATAAAATAATAAATAATAATTTTTTAAACCACATAATTATTTGCCTTTAGTGAATATTAAAATAAGTATAAGTTATTTCTACATGTTCACAGATTAATGAACCTGGAGAGTACAGATGATTCAGTACAAAGAGTTAATTACTTAAATATCGATTCATGATATATTTTTGGAAGTCAACCGAATCAAAAAGAATTCGCACTATTTTTGGGAGAACAAGTATGACAACCCTTCTAATGGTTATTCTACATGATTTGACGCATATGCCGGAAATTCTTGACTCCTGGAAAAAAATAGGCGTTCCTGGTGTGACAATCCTGCATTCCATTGGTGGTTTTCAAGCATCGGAGCTTGTCCGTAAAAGTGGTTTGGTTGGGTTTCTAAAGATGTTCGAAGAAGTCCGCTCATCCCAGCGCACTCTTTTCAGTCTGATTGATGACCAAGCCCTACTTGAGCAGGCAATTTCTGAAGCGGACAGAGTGGTAAAGGGCTTTGACCGTCCTCGCAGTGGGATTTTATTCACGCTGCCGATTGACCAGGTGCTCGGATTACAAAAATGGAATTCAGATAGCGTTGCAAAAGAAACTGAACTGGAAACCCTAGAAGATGATGACCATTCTAAATCAAATTTATTAAATTGGTTGAAAGAGGATATTTCAGCCAAATACGGTGAGGAAGTATCAGAAGACTGGTCGCAAGAAAGGAGTTTGCAAATTTCAAAGATCATGGATAATCCGGATAAAAAACCGATTCTAATTCGGATGGATCAGCCGCTGCCTCAAATACTGGCATCCTTTATTGATAACCCGAATGATAATATTGCCTGCGTTGTTAATAATGAAGATAGATTAATGGGGCTAATTGATGTTCATACTCTGGCGGATAGGATGTTCATCCCGGTTATACCGGAGGAATATATTGAAAATCCAGCTGGATACGAACAGGCATTAGAATTTGCTGACCCTTCTAAACTTCCTGTCGCAGCTGAGATAATTCAAGATCCTGTTTATGTCCACCCTGAAGATAACCTGGAAAAAGCCTTTCATTTAATGAAGGAAAACGACCTGCCCGGCCTTCCTGTTGTAGATAAAAATTACCGGGTGAAAGGTTTTATCTCCATGCTGGAATTGATGAGAGCTTGTTTTATAAACGGCACATAACCAGTTCAATTGCCAGCAAACTGGATTTTTACAGATGCACCATTTTTAACGGATTTAAATCCCGCAGTATCACCTTTCACTCGACCAACCACATTGACTGGACTGTATGCTCGCGGGCGCTCATCTGTGGAAACAGGTGTGGGTCCAAAAAAAATACAAAAGGCGCGACCAACTGGCCAGTAAGCCAATTCACCCAATTCCATAATCTCCCGCGCCTCAAATTCAATAGGCATCGATATAGGAATTTCAAAATAGATTTCTTCACCCCAAACATTTGCCAAGCTTTCAATTGGGAGGTTCTCGGCGATCGCCAATGCAGTTGGGGATTGGTTAAGCTCAGCATCAAACGCCAAATCTCCGGAAATAATCAAAATTTTGGTCACCAAAATCCTCGTTCAATAAATTTCTCGAAATTATAACTGATGGTAAAATACGCCTCCTAGACAAGAATTTGATAAAAATGTCTCGAATTAGGATAATATAGAGAGAATTATGTACATCGATCCAAATACTGGCGGCATGTTGTTTCAAGTACTGGCGACTCTTCTGGCTGTTTTTTCTGGTATCCTTTTGCTCTTTTCCAGCAAAATCCGGGCGGGCATTGCCCGACTTAGGCGATCCACCCGCGGGGAGGATAAAAACGAATCAGATGTATCCGAAACTTCTTCCCCTGAAATTACAGAGAACGACAGCGATGACGAGACTGCAAGCCGCGGATAAATATTTCTTACTTGACCAATAGACCTCCTTACATTCAGATTTCCAGGAATTTATTATGAGGGTAATGTTACTGGGTTTTGATTCATTCGATCCAGAGGTGTTTGAAAACCTTCTCTCAGTTGGGCGGATGCCAAACCTGGAAAAATATGTTAAAGCCGGTAATTATTCCAGGTTCATCGTGAGCGACCCTCCTCAAACGGAAGTTTCCTGGACAAGTATTGCCACAGGTCTTGATCCCGGCGGACATGGGATATTTGATTTTGTCCATCGCGATCCCAATACATATACACCTTATGTCTCATTGCTCCCCACAGAGCGGAAGGCGTTCGGAACCCAGTTCGTACCACCCCACCGTACAAGAACAATTTTCGAAGAGGCAGCCAGGTTGGGATATCCTGCATCTTCACTCTGGTGGCCGGCAACATTTCCCGCCCGACCGGAACTCCCCGTTAAAACCATCCCCGGCTTGGGAACACCTGATTTGCTCGGTAGGCTTGGTGTTGGGACTTTGTACACATCCACCCGGGAAGAATTGAACGCGCCTGGCAAGACACCGGTAAAACTGCTGGAATCGAAAGGTCGAAATACTTTCTCGGGTTTGTTTGAAGGTCCCGCAATGCGCAAAGAGGATAAATCGTTATCCGCCACAACAAGTTTTCAGCTCGAAATTCTTGATGACCAAGCGGCTATGTTAAACTTCAATTCACAGAAAGTTGAATTGAAGATAAGAGAATGGAGCCCAATCTTCGAAGTCCAGTTCAAAATGGGTTTCTTAATGAATTTGCGTTCATTAACCCGGGCTGTCCTGACTCAAATCGAACCTGGTGTCCGTTTATACCTCCTGCCTCTACAGATCCACCCATTGGCTTCAACGTGGCGCTATGCCACTCCCCCTGGATTTGTAAAATCTACCTGGAAGGAATGCGGTCCTTATTTATCCCTTGGCTGGCCTCAGGATACCACCGGTTTGGAAGATGGCTGGATCAGCGATGAATTGTTTTTAAACCTGTGTGAATCGATATTCGAGCACCGCGTCCGGGTTCTGTTAGACAATTTGAAATCGTTTAAAGAAGGTCTGCTAGGAATTGTTTTTGACAGTCTGGACAGAGTCCAGCACATGTTCAGGCGTGACCGACCCGATCTTATAGAGCTGTGGTACCGTAAATTGGACGCACTCGTGGGGCAAGTTGAAAATCTTCTCTATTCGAATGGAGGGGCTGATACCAGATTGATTGTTCTTTCAGACCATGGTTTTGCAAATTTTGACTACAAGATCCACCTGAACAGATGGTTGCAGGAAAACGGTTATCTTGTAAAAAACAACTCTGATGGTGACAATAATTTGAGGAATATCGATTGGTCCAGAAGCGCTGCTTATGCAGTCGGGCTTAATAGCCTGTATATAAATCAAGAAGGAAGGGAAGGATCCGGGATTGTATCCCCCGGTAATTCCGGGGATCTTAAGCAGGAACTCCAGCAAAAACTACTTGATTGGCGGGATGAAAAGGGGACTGAGGTCATAAAACGCGCTGTCTCAGCTCTGGATTTATTTTCAGGTCCTTTCATACAGGATGGACCAGATATGCTGATCGGCTACAATCCTGGATATCGCGCTTCCCAGGAGACCGGTCTCGGTGAATGGAAAGACGTCAATCTAGCAGTTAATAACGACCACTGGAGCGGAGATCACTGTATCGATTCGACTGCTGTCCCGGGAGTTTTATTCTGCGATAAAGGATTATCTGGGATAACAAATCCATCCTATAGAGATATTCCAGGTTTATCGATCGGTAAGGACCTGGAACCACCGGAAAGCAGTCAACCGCCGCCAAAATCCACCCTCGACGATGAAGACCAGCAGGCTCTCGAGGAAAGACTGAAAAGTCTTGGCTACCTTTAAAGAACTGCTTCATAAGCGATTTCCAAACCGGGAACAAATCTACCCGGTATTATCAATGCTTCTATTTGTCATATTCACCTGGACGCTTTACAGGATGTTTTTCTACCTGCCGAGCTGGTTGGATGATTATTCACTTCCAGATGCCCTGGTAATCTGCGCATACGTACTCGTTTTCTCTCTGTTAGAAAGCCTGGTTATGCTAGGATTTTTCCTCATCGCAGCTGCAATACTACCTGCGAAATATTTCAGAAAAGAATTTGCAGTCCAGGCTAGTCTTTTAACTCTAATACTGGGTGCCAGCGCATTTTTACTGCAGAGAAAAATGAAAGTAATCTACTCTCTGAATCTGCAAGAAATCATTGTATATCCAGTAATCATACTGGCATTAATTTTTGTATTTATCTTCTTGACTTCTTATGTGCTCAATCGGCTGCCGGAATTGTCCAGGATATTGTCTTCCCTGGTTGACCGTTTTACTGTGTTCTTATACGTATATTTCCCGCTCAGCCTGGTCAGCTCAGGGTACGTCATCATCCATCGGTTTTTTTAAAATTATTTCTTTCGATCCTCTTGCAAATGAAAACGCAAATCTCGAGAAGAGAATTTTTAAAATCTGCCGCCACCCTCAGCCTTGCTCCCTGGATAAATTGTATTTCAGGGATTCAAAAGAACTCGATCAGCGGAGTGACTGAACAACCTAACATAAGACTGATTCTGTTTGACGCCCTGTCCGCATTCAACCTCTCCCTATACGGTTACAAACGTGGGACCAGCCCGAACTTCGAACGCTTTGCCAGTAAAGCGACTGTGTACCATAACCATCATTCAGCCGCCAATTTTACAACACCCAGCACCGCCTCTCTCTTCACAAGTATGCATCCCTGGGATCACCGCGCGGTAACCCTCACCGGTCTTATCCGCGATCCTGTGAAACCCAATAACTTGTTCAAGCTTCTACAGGGAAAGCTTTTCCAGATCGCTTTCACCCAGAACGTCTATGCAGATATGCTGCTGTACCAGTTCTACCGTTACCTCGACCAGCATTATGGCCCCGACAGCTTCAGCCTGGTTGGCAATACTATCTACGATAACCTGCTCGATGAGGATGCAGTATTTACGCTGAAGGGTTTTGACCAGTTCCTTTTCAAACGTGAGGAAGCCCACGGCTCCTTGTTCTTGTCCATTCTCAATGACCTGAACACCATGCTCGGTTTGCGCCTCAGTGAAAAAGAATTGCGCGAGATCCATCCTATGGGTATTCCCCGCCTGGCGAATACAGATATTTACTTTTTACTTTCCCAGGTAATGGAGGGAGTGTTTGAAATCATTCAAAATGGACCCAAGCCTTTTTTTTCCTACATACACCTGCTTCCACCTCACTCACCATACATGCCAACCAGTAAATTCCTAGACTCCTTTAAGGACGGTTGGAACCCGCCCCAAAAGAAATACCACAAGCTCGGAACCCGGGTGCCTGAAAGTAAAATCAACTTTTTGCGCCAGCGTTATGATGAATTTATCGCAAATATGGATTATGAGTTTGGCCATCTTCTTGACAGACTGGAACAGGGCGGATTTCTGCAAAACAGTTATGTGATCCTCACTTCAGACCACGGTGAGATGTTCGAACGAGGTACACACGGACATTCCACCCCGCTTCTGTTTGAACCAGTTATCCGCATCCCGCTGGTGATATCCGCACCCTCTCAGACCGAAAGACAGGACGTTTATCAGCTAACCAGTAATGTGGATATCCTTCCGACAATAGCCCATTTAGTCGGGCTGCCAGAACCAGAATGGTCAGAAGGGATCAAGCTCCCTGGTTTGGGCGGTGAAACAGATAGAGAGAGGGAAATCTGGTTTCTGGAAGCCAAGAAAAACCATACCCGGGGTGCCCTCGACAAAGCTTCAATTGGATTGATGCGCGAGAATTACAAACTGGTTTATTACCATGGTTACAAGCATTATCATGATAAATATGAATTTTACGACTTAGAAAACGATCCACAGGAAATCGAAAACCTTTACAACTCCCACCCAGAATCAAAGGAGATGCAGGCTGTGTTAGACGCGCAGTATAAACAGGTGAACAAACCTGTTAAATAAAATAGTTATGCCACATTTCTGGAAGGATCAATCCAGTAATGTAACATTAATTCTAAAATTAAATCAATCATGAAGGTATCTATCTGTTCATAATGTACAATCTCTTTCTTTACCTGACTACAGTATTAATATGGGGATTGACCTGGATCTCCATCAAATTCCAGCTCGGGACGGTTTCGCCAGAGGTGTCTATTTTTTACCGCTTCGCGCTGGCTTCCCTGATACTGCTCGTATTTTGTATCTTAAGAAAACTGCCCTTGCGGTTTACAGTCCGCGATCATTTTTTCTTCGCTCTTCAGGGTTTATTTCTATTCTCGTTGAATTACATCTTGGTTTACAACTCTGAACTATATTTATCCAGCGGACTTGTTGCAATTATTTTCTCGACAATCCTCGTTTTTAACGTGATATTCGGGGCGATATTTCTTGGAAATCCGGTCCGCCTTCAGGTTGTTATCGGAGCGTGCATAGGATTGTTGGGGCTGATGTTCGTTTTCGGTTCAGAGCTGGCTTCATTCAACCTATCGGACACACGGTTGCTGGGTGCTGTATTTGCTATCCTTTCAGTTATATCCGCTTCCCTGGGAAATATCATCTCTGCTCGCAACCAGCGCCACCAGCTCCCAATCATCCAGACAAACGGAATTGGAATGGCTTACGGCACTTTTTTTATGCTGTTGATTGCGCTCGTACGTGGATCGCAGTTCAACTTTGAACTTTCCTCGGGATACATGATCTCCCTCCTTTACCTTTCCCTTTTTGGATCAGTTATAGCTTTCTGGACCTATCTGACGCTTCTCGGGAGAATAGGTCCTGATCGGGCAGCTTATGTGATGGTGCTGTTTCCAATAATCGCTCTGACCGTTTCAACGCTTTATGAAGGGTTGCAGTGGAATCTGACGCAGCTAATCGGTGTTGCGCTTGTACTTCTTGGGAACGTCTTTGTACTTGCCAAAATACCCTGGCTGGTTAATCGCAATCTTTTTCAAGCACGCGGGTGACGATTTTCATTAATCCCTACGGATTTCCGAATAACGTCGCTGCTTATTTAAAATTCTGCCCCGATGAATCTGGTCTATCGTCAGTTAGATAAATCCCTCAATCATCCAGTATTAACCGTTTACCCATTCCGATAACATTGTCATCCTTGAAACCTATTCTCTGGTAAAAAATAATTACCTCTTCGTTCGTTTTACGCACCTGCAGGTTTATCTTTGGACATCCCTGCGCCAGAAGTAATTTCTCTATCTGCTCCATCATTTTCCTTCCAATCCCCCTGCGCTGATAATCAGGGTGAACAGCCAGATAATTAACCCATCCGCGATGACCCTCATAGCCTGCCATCACGCTGGCGATCACCTTTCCATCCAGACAACCTACCTGAAATAATTCCGGTTGGACTTTGAGTTTTCGCTGGATGTCCAGGTGGGGATTGTTCCAGGGAACCACAAGCCCGCAGGCTCTCCATAAATCAATTACTTCTTCTTCATCATTCAACTTAAACTTTCGTATATTTAATTTCATATTCAAATTTTTGAACGCTTT
>JBJYWI010000019.1:0-4739 GCA_046259385.1 Anaerolineales bacterium | reverse complement strand
GATTCGAACCCACAACCAATGGCTTAGAAGGCCACTGCTCTGTCCATTGAGCTACGGGGGCGGTTATTATCATTCAATGCAGGGGCGAATGCCTCGATATACTCTAGTTCCAGAAATTGTTCTTAAAATTATTTGGGCATCTCGACCTAATTGTTCACCCAGTTCAATGGGGTTTAGGGGAGAATTGCCATTGGAGAGGAAAATCCTGAAAATCGAATCTACCAGAGTTGTTTGGTGAGTGATAAAAGATTCTTGTTTTGCGCAATGAGAAATCAGGATATGTTGCAACCCATCCACTTTATGTACTTCCGCTGAATCTGGGTCCACCCAGTCAACAAGTTCATCAGCATCTATTTCGGCAAAAGCTTCTTTGTGTTCAGCGCATAAATAATTGCGCAAGTACACTCGCCAGTTTCTATCATGGTGTGCCCACCAATTAAAGTCAATGTGGTACTCGGTTTCTAAAGTGGGCTTTACCAGACTTATTCTTTTTACTCCCAGCAATTTACCCTCCAAATGGGTACACGTGAAGACAAAATCAACCTGCGCTTAAACCATCCACTTCCCTTAATCGGAAATGTAAATCTCCTACATGAGTAAAACGTTGGCTAGTTGCCAACAAAGCCAATATTGGTCCAGGTGGGCAACGAAGTGTTGTATTCAATGCTGCGTATATTTCAGTTGCATGGGCATGATTTTGTGGATTTAACTTCGCAAGTTCATGAACCATATTTAAAACTAAATTTTCGAAGTTTGGCTTGTCTTGAATCCTTTTCTCCCACGCAAGTGGTATGGCATCCTGATCCGGAACAGCGATTGCCATCCGATCGTCAATCGAAGTTGAAATTATCTGTTTTAACATTGCAAATACAACTCCGCCATCCGAACCGATTAACAGGGTCCTAATCCATTCTCTACTCGATCGTCCACTTTCGGAATTTACAATCACTTCACCAGGATTAACCCCCTTCCTAATTCGGAAAGTGCTCCCAGGTATCAGATTCTTCGATTCGTACCAATCCTTTAACCCATATATATATTTTTCATTTCGCACTACCCATCCTGGAAATCTTTCTTTAGTTTCACCATCAATCAGCATAAATCTGATTCTTGGGGCTTCATATGCTGTTGGGAACAAGTGCCTGATGCGGGTAGATAATGGAAGAGTGCCTGTAATCCAATGAGGTAGGATTAAACGAACCTCTGCTTCATCAAGATAAGTGTAATTATCATCAATTGGAGATAATTCATCATCCAAAAGACGTTCAAGTGCAACCATGTCACTATTTAGAGCTGAACGATCATATTCGACAGGGTGATATTGAAGGTACAAAGGTATTTTTTGGACCGATTCGGGTTCTAACCTCTTTAAGAACCAGAGCACATCACCCGCTGGGCCAACTTCATCAAAGCGTGGATCCTCCTGAAGAGCTAGGTCCAATGAGAATTCCACCAATTTTGGGTTTACATTTGAATCCAACTCAATTTGTTCGAGTAATGCGGATATTGGAAGAGGACCACCTTCAACGATGTCCAGTGCTGCTTCGGCTAAATTTAAGTGACCTTCATTGATGTCAACCAAAAGTTCTCTTGGGAACCATCTACCTGCAATCCGGACAAAGTCGATATTGTCCTCTAAATTCTTTTCAATAGATTTTTCGATAGTATCTCCAAAATTTAGGAACACAAAATCTGAATTTAAGTTCTCAGAGTTTTCTGTAATTTTTATTGGTTCATTTAGGATATGGTCCTTAAATTCTGCCGCAAACTCTCTCCTGACGCCGCCTTCAAAATTGACTTCGATGACTTTAAAATTACCGAAATCAGGATTTTTTCCATCACGGGTATTTACAACCTTGCCGCGCTGCCATCCTAAAGCCGGAAACACCAAAACTTGATCTTGTTTATATTTGCCATTGGGTTTATATATATCACTCCCGGCGGTTCGTTCCTCCTTTATTTTTTCTTTTTCAAGCTGGATGCGCCCTTTTATTAAAACCTTGGTTAATTCTTGGCTTGTTAGTGGAGTCTCAATTTCAAGTAAATGATTGTAAATTAACTCCATATCTTCAGGCTCAAGCTGAAATGTTTCCCAGTAGTCCTCTCGAATTGAGAGGGATGCGTCAATCATAAACTCCCTCTGGTAATTACAATTATAGATATAACATTATGGTTGGTGATAAATATAATTGCTGAGATTATTAACTGATATTATACTCTATGAGTTCAATCAAATTCTTGTGCAGTAAAAGCTTTGAATCTGTATTACTGTTTGAATCGGTGAAATATGTGTATCTGATCGGTTATATCCTGGGAGTAGAAAGAGGAGTGTTTATGGTCGAAGATAATTGGGATGTATTGGATGAAGTTTCAGGTTCAATTGATGCTGAAATTATTCGCGGATTCTTGGAATCACAGGGGATAAGTGTGATTTTATCGCAGGAGGGAGCAGGAAGGGCAATAGGATTGACCGTTGGACCACTCGGCGAAACACAGATACTGGTTCCTAAGAGTCAGTTAAGCGAGGCAAAAGAGATCTTGGAAGATTATTACCGCAGTAGGTACAACAACCAGATCGACGATGTTAGTGACGAGTAATCTTGGTTTTCTTCCTCGAGCGTAATTAATTAGCATCAGGAAAAGATTTTACCAACCATTCCATTGGATCCACTTGAATACCCCCAGCCCATACTTCCCAGTGAAGGTGTGGACCGGTGACTCGACCGGTATCCCCAACAAGACCGATTAATTGACCAGGTTCAACCCACTCACCCGGTTTCACAAAAATCTCTGATTGGTGCATGTAGGCGGTATATACACCCCAACCGTGATCTATGACGGTTGCATTTCCCCGGACTGTTAAAGGACCCGCAAAAACCACTTTCCCTGATGCGGGGGCATATATTTCAGTGCCTATCCCTCCACAGAAGTCCAAACCTGTATGAAAGTAGTCATAAGCGCTACCGTTATAAGATCGGCGATTTCCAAACAGGGAAGGCCAACAATCTTCATAATCCTTGGGCACGGGACTCAAAAATTTACCTTCCCAGTATTTCTCAGGAGAAGAAGGCGCTCCTAATGCGGACCACTGAGCGTCTTCGGGACGGGTGACTGTTGGGTCGATGGTTTCCGGGCTGACTACCAATACCGGATCGAATGCATAACCTCCGCTTTTGATATAAATGGGTTGTGAAAAATTAAAAATTGTCTTTTTATTTTGAGCTGTATACGTTTTATCCGGAACCGAAATTTCAATGTCCAAAGGGTATGAGCCGGGTTCAACCATTGCATGTATTCCCTGGATGCTGACGTAATCGCCTTTGGGATCTACAAAAAAATTAAGTTCGTTATCAAGCAGTTTTCCTTTGATTTCCAAATCATCATCGCCTATTACTTTGATTACTTCTGTTTTTCCCTGGATTGCGGTTACTGGCTCCAAAAGGATTTCAGCGACCATCCCTGGAAATGCACCAGGCTCATTTGCTTTTTTATTTGGATTTTCGAGTTCATTAGAATCTTCTATTTTTAGATGAATTACATCTCCAGGGATAATACCCAAGCTTTCTTCTAATTGATTTTCAACAATATATTCCCATGGATTGGAATCATTTGCTATTGCATATTCAAACAAGCTTTGATTGTTTGATATCACCCCTCTAATTGAGTTCTCGGAATTAATATTTTGTTCCAAGACTACAATGGTTCTCCCAGCATATAACTCGTATGAAGAAGTGAGGTGGTTCAATTCAAGCAAGTTCTGAATTGGTATTTGATATTTTCTACTGAGGCTTAGGATCGAATCACCGAAATTTGCTTCAACCGTATTCAAGTACCCTTTAATCCCTTCAAGACCAGGGATAATCAAGTTGTCTCCCACTGAGAGTTGACTCGCATCATTTATATCATTTATTCTCGTTAAAGAATCAATCGAAACCCCAAACCGGATCGCAATGTCCCATAAAGAATCTCCTTCCTGGACTATGTATATAGGTTCTTCAGGTTGTTGATCCTGCGCGGATCCAATTGCGGGTTTTGAGAAAAGCAAGCAAGCCAATATAAGAAAGGTAATAAAGCGGCTGTGATTCATCCTTATTAATAATCCTAACATAATATTTAAAGGTGGACAGAATTAAAATTAGAGATTTTTATAGAAAGATCTCATGTAATATGACTTGCAAGTAAATTTTTCCCGGGCTATAATTTCGTTTTGTTATTAATTGAGGACGTGAGACGAGTTTTTCCGTTTCACGTTTTAAGATTCAATAAAATTGGTTATTATGCTATCTAAGAAAATTATTACACGAAGAGGACAAATTGATGAAAGATGTAAATGAGTTGCGAAAGGGAGTGACGTACGAGGCGGATGGGAATCTATTTAAAGTATTGGAATACCAGCATCATAAACCTGGGAGGGGCAAAGCAACAATACGTGTTAAGACTTTAAATCTAAGGTCAGGTGCAATCACTGAAACGACCTTCCAGTCTGGAGATCGGGTCCAGGATGTGCAGTTGGATTACCACAAGGTGCAATATCTCTATAATGATGGCGATTATTATCATTTTATGGATCTGGATACATACGAACAACCAGCGATAACAAAAGCGTTAATTGGTGAGTACGCGAATTTTCTTAAAGAAGGATTGGAAGTAAAACTGACCTTCTATGAAGGTGAACCTCTTGACATTGAACTCCCAATAACTGTTGATTTATCAGTGATGGATGCTGGTGTTGCCGTAAA
>JBJYWI010000018.1:0-4165 GCA_046259385.1 Anaerolineales bacterium | reverse complement strand
CAAATCGACTTGGGTACTCACACCATTTTTATTGGGAATACGGTTTTTTCTGAAGTTTTAAAGGAAGGGATGCCTCTAACCTATCATTATTATCATGAGGTGCTTAAAGGAAAATCACCTCCGAACGCACCAACTTACACAGCGAAAAAATAAAATTATCACGTAATGAAATCTTTCTATAGCAATTCCAATATACAGTGATTTTATAGTTTTAATTTTTTAGTTGATTGATGTAGATCTTAAAAATTCACTTTTTAATACCGAAATTTGAATGATTTTTGGACGAAATCTTCAATCAGAAAATCTTTGATATGCAATTACCTACAACTATCAAGTGGCTGAATTTTCTGAGATATCTTAATACCAAAACACAACTCAGGCATAATTTGTGTTTTGGATAGAAACGCTAACTTTGACAAATCCGATTTTTATAAGTTAGTCTTAATATATCCAAGTTCAGTGATATTTGGTATTCTGACAAGATATCTTTACTCGAGAGAGAGGTTGCATGGTGAACGAGATTTCGACGAAGCAGCTGGAAAAGGTGATTGACAGTGAATCGCACCGCATTTTTGACGTTCGCCCGGTCGATGCGTACAATGGTTGGACACTCAAAGGGGAGCGACGTGGTGGGCATATAAGAGGCGCAAAGGCCATACCTGTCAGTTGGACGGACGAAGAAAACTGGGATGATATTGTAAGGAGCAAGGGCTTAATGCCGAACCACCAGATAGTAGTCTACGGTTACACAAGTGACGATGCAGTGGAAGTGGCTGAAAGGTTTGTTATATCGGGTTACAAGGAGGTAAGCGTTTATTCCCGCTTCGTCGACGAGTGGGCCGCTAACGAATCCTTGCCCATGGACCAGATGGAGCGGTTCGAAAAACTGGTCTATCCAAGATGGGTCCATCAGCTCGTTTCCGGAGAGAACCCCCCGGGTTTCATCGGAAAAAAGTACGCGATTTGTCACTGTCATTATAGGAACAAGGAGGACTATGACATCGGTCATATCCCAGGAGCCATAGCGCTGGACACCCTTGAGCTTGAATCCCCGGATACATGGAACCGCCGTTCTCCTGAGGAGTTGGAACAGGCATTAAGGAAGCTGGGGATTTCTGCGGATACGACGGTGGTAGTATATGGAAGGTTTTCAAGCCCTCGCAACAGCGACCCTCATCCTGGTAGCAAGGCGGGACACTTGGGATCAATACGTTGTGGAGTCTTAATGATGTACGCAGGTGTGCGGGACGTCCGAGTGCTGAACGGAAGTATCGCCGCATGGGGAAACGAGGATTACCCCCTCTCAACGGACGAGGTGCAGCCTAAGCCGTTATCCGAGTTCGGCGATAGAGTGCCTGCATGGCCGGAGATTTTCATTGATACGGCACAGGTAAAAGAGCTTTTGCGATCCGGTAATGGAAACCTAATCAGTGTAAGGAGTTGGGATGAGTTCATCGGCAAGGTGAGCGGATACAATTACATATTCAAGAAAGGATGTATTCCAGGTTCGGTATTCGGCAACTGTGGTAGCGATGCTTACCACATGGAGAACTACCGAAATTTAGACCTCACAACACGGGAATACCACGAGATAAAAGGGATGTGGAACGAGGCTGGTATTACTTCAAACCATTTCAATGTGTTTTACTGCGGGACCGGATGGCGAGCGAGTGAAGCCTTCTTAAACGCCTACCTGATGGGATGGAACAAGATCGCAGTTTACGACGGGGGCTGGTACGAGTGGTCCAATGACCCAGCCAATCCAATTGCTGTCAGAAAACTGTTATAGCAGGAGCGATGCAAAGAGAATTGACTATACCGTCAAACGACGCTTTTCGGGAAATAGCCACGAAAACTGAGGAGGAGGAAATGCTGGCCGGGCTAATGGCGGCCCAAAAGCATTTACCCTGCAAGTTTTTCTACGACGAGGCAGGCTCTAAGCTATTTGAACAGATCACCAGGTTGGAAGAATATTACCCGAGCAGGACCGAGAAGTCCATCTTGAAAAGACACGCCGGAGAACTGATGCGAGGAGCCGAGGGCGCATCGTTAGTCGAGATAGGAAGCGGAGATTGTTCCAAGATCTCCATCCTTTTGCAAGCGCTGCCGGAGGTGATACTCAAGACGTCAATCTATGTCCCGGTCGACGTCAGCCTGAGTGCCATTGAAGAGTCCAGATGCAAACTTGAGGAGAGATTCGGTGCTATCGAGGTATGCGGGATCGTCGCCGATTTCATACAGCAGATCCACCTGGTTTCGCAATATGAAAACAAAATCTTCTGTTTCTTTGGGAGCACTATCGGTAACCTTGACAGACGAGATGCTGTCCGATTCGTCGAGAAGTTGGGCAAATTGATGAATACGGGGGAGCGGCTGTTACTTGGACTGGACATGGTCAAGGACAAAGCTGTTTTGGAAGGGGCATACAACGATGAAAAAGGCGTCACCGCCAGATTCAACAAGAATATATTGAATGTGGCCAATAAAATATTAGGAACCAATTTCGAGTCAGAATATTTCCGACACCATGCTTTCTTCGACGAGGAAAAGCAGAGAATTGAGATGCATCTAATGGCCACAAGAGACATAACCATCAAGTTCCCTTTTTTTGAGGGGGGCCTGGAAATACCCAAGGGACAGACCATTCATACGGAGAACTCCCACAAGTTTACGTCCCATCACATAGACGAGTTTGCGTCCGCAAGCGGGCTTTCAGTCCGGGCTGTATACACCGACAGCAACCGTTGGTTTACATTGGTAGACTACATCAAATAGGTCTATTATGTGCTCAGGGGGATGAATATGCGACCATAAACTTATGGTAAAATATTTCATAAGCGACCATAAATCCAGATAACTGCAATGATAAGTAATTATCTCAATTTTATTTGTGGTTATTTAATTCCGACTATTTTAATCTAATAAAATTGCTTTTAACTCCACTTTCTCGTTCTAATTGGTGCTTATATCAACCACTGCGAATCCTGTAAGTTTTATTTGCATAGACACTGTTGTCTGCGATTGTAAAATTATTCGCTCCTATTCCTTATCGTGAGGATGATTTTTTGCCTGAACTACCAGAAGTTGAAACCACAAGACGTGGCATACGGCCTTATTTGGAGGGTGTACAGATTGTATCTATCTTGGTGCGCAATCCCAATCTGCGCTGGCCCGTTTCAAAAGAGATAAAGGAAATATCTAAACAGCGAGTGCTTACTGTTCATAGGCGAGCTAAATATATCATTATTACGTTGGAGAAAGGATCGATTTTAGTGCATCTCGGCATGTCTGGAAGTCTGCGTGTGCTGACTGAACGAGTAGCTATGCTGAAACACGACCACATTGAGATGGTGTTGGACTCAGGCAACCTAATTCGATTTAATGATCCAAGACGATTTGGGTGTTTGTTGTGGACGACCGATTGGCCCACCCATAAACTTATCCATCATCTTGGACCAGAGCCTCTCACAAACGCGTTTAGTGTTGATTATCTGTATGCTTTGTCACGCGCGCGTAACATATCGATCAAGCAATTGATCATGGATAGCCGCGTGGTAGTGGGTGTTGGAAACATCTACGCCAATGAAGCCCTGTTTCTCTCGCGCATTCATCCTAAACGAGCGGCTAATAGAATCTCTAAGAAGCGTTTAGGTGCACTGGTTGATAATATTCGTGATGTGCTCAGTGAAGCGATAAATCAGGGTGGAACGACCTTGCGAGATTTTGTTGGCAGTGACGGAAATCCCGGTTATTTTAAGCAACAGCTCTTTGTTTACGGCCGGAAAGGGCAGGCCTGTAAATGCTGTGCAAATGAACTAAAGCAAATTCGGCAGAACGGTCGCAGTACGGTTTATTGCAGTTATTGTCAAAAATGAACTAATGGAGGCGTCAGACAAAAAAAGATGGCTTTAAAGTTGCTCTAAAGGGATTTTGTTTATAGTACCAAAGTATTCAAATATCAGGCGAACTTGTGATACCTTCAATAACCTACAGATATCAAACACCTGAAATTTCTGTGATACCTCAATACCATATCACAATTCAGGACCGAGTTCTCTGTTCTCCTTAGCTATGTATACCAATCTAACTAAAATACTCCACACCAACTTCATAACAAAGTTCATGATCCTGGTTGGAAGTCCTTTTGCACCAAACGACCTGTGCA
>JBJYWI010000017.1:1705-57806 GCA_046259385.1 Anaerolineales bacterium | reverse complement strand
TCCCTTTTTTAATGTCGACCCAAACGCGGTAATTTTTACGTTGCGCCACTCGTATTCCTGCGCTTTTTCAAAAAATGCAGCATCTTTTGGATTGGAGCCGGGCCAACCGCCCTCGACATAATCCACTCCAAACTCGTCCAACTGCCGGGCGATTTTAATTTTGTCGTAGACTGAAAGGGAAATGCCTTCCCTTTGCGTTCCGTCCCGCAGGGTCGTATCGTACAGTTCGATTTTTTTCATCAAAAGTCCTTAAACATTATGTACTTCTTCATATGCCTGGATCCGGTCCTGGTGTTTGAGCAGGTACTCAAGCGAGTCTATTCCCTCCAGCATGCACTCCTTGTTGAACGCATCAATAGGGAATTCCGCCGTTTCCCCATTTGGAAGTGTTATTAACTGGTGATCCAGGTCAACTACTACCTCGCTCATTGGATTCTTTTGGACCATATTAACCAGGTAAGTATGCGTGTTCTGGTCAACAACGACCGGAAGAATCCCGTTTTTTATGGCATTGTTGCGGAAGATATCCGCGAATGAAGTGCTTATCACAGCCTTGATGCCTAATCCAGAAAGCGCCCATGCGGCATGTTCTCTTGAGGAACCGCAGCCAAAATTATCCCCAGCCAGTATCACCTGAGCGCTTGAATATTCAGGTTTATTGATGGGGAACTCGGGGTCGAGCGCTCCATCCGGTCTATAGCGCCATGACGCAAAACACCCCTCAGCAAGACCAAGTTTATCTGTCACTTTCAGGTACTGGGCTGGTATGATCTGGTCGGTGTCGATATTATCCCGTATGATCGGAATTAAATGTGAAACAATCTTCTGAAATGGCTGCATTTTAATTTAATGTCCTTGGATCTGTAATTTGCCCATTAATGGCGCTTGCAGCTGCAGTCATTGGGCTGGACAGGAAAGTCCGGCCGCCTTTACCCTGCCGTCCTTCAAAATTTCGGTTGCTTGTGCTTATCGCATACTGACCTGGTTCTAAATTATCACCGTTCATTGCGATGCACATGCTGCAGCCAGAAAAACGCCATTCTCCTCCGGCGCTCCTGAATATGTCGTCCAGACCTTCCGCCTCAGCCTGGCGGCGCACATTTTCAGAACCTGGGACCACAAGCATCCTCACTCCTTCCTGGATGCGCTTGCCTTCCAACAGCCTGGCTGCTTCACGCAGATCAGAAATCCTGGAATTTGTGCAGCTCCCGATAAAAACTACATCTACCGGGTGGTTCAATAACGGCACCCCGGGATGAATACCCATATAAGCGAGCGCTTTTTCCAGTGCATCCTTTTTTCCAGCGTCTCTCTCATCCGATGGATCCGGCACAACGCCTGTGATCGGAATCCCCATACCAGGATTGGTCCCAAAGGTAATCATTGGGTCCAACCGGGATACATCCAGTTCAATACTGCGGTCGAAAACTGCGCTTTCATCTGTCGGCAGCGTGCGCCAATCATCCAGTGCTTTGTCCCAGTCTGCGCCTGTTGGGGCGAATTCGCGCCCGGCAATATATTCAAAGGTGACATCGTCAGGAGCGATCATACCTGCCCTAGCGCCTGCCTCGATAGACATATTGCAGATTGTCATGCGCTGTTCCATATTCAAATCTTTGACTCCCGACCCCGCATATTCGAAAACATGACCTGTTCCACCCCCCGTGCCAATCTCAGCGATCAGCGCCAGGATCATGTCTTTGGAGCTCACACCCGCAGGAAGCGTCCCGCTGAAATCCACCAGAAATGTTTTTGGCTTTTCCTGCAACAGACATTGAGTCACCAGCACATGCTCTACCTCGCTCGTACCAATTCCAAACGCCAGCGCTCCAAATGCGCCATGCGTGGACGTATGGCTGTCTCCGCATACAATCGTTTTTCCCGGCTGAGTTAACCCCAGTTCTGGACCAATTACATGCACAATCCCGCGCTTTTCAGATTTCATATCATATAGTTTTATTCCAAATTCCAGGCAGTTAATTTCCAGCTGCCTCAATTGGTGAAAAGCCATCTCATCATGAACCGGAAGTTCCAATCCAATTGTAGGTGTTGAATGATCCATTGTTGCAAAGGTCAGGTCTTGCCTGCGTACTGGGAGTCTTTTCTCTCTAAGGCCGTTAAAAGCCTGAGGCGAGGTCACTTCATGCACAAGATGCAGATCAATATATAATATCGATGGGGCATTCGGTTTTTCGTGGACAATATGGCGGTCCCATATTTTTTCAAAAAGCGTTTTACTCTGACTCATTATTCGATCCAAAGCTTCAATCTGAACACCCATTCCAGAAATCCGGGTAAACAAACCGTTCATAATATTCGACTAACTGGCAAAGGGGTTGGGTAACTTCAATACTATCCTCCACCAGCAACGGCAATTCAACATCTTCAATTTCAAAAGTGTATTCCCCAATAAGACCCGGATTGGAAAAACTGGACAGATCCCACATAGAAGGCATTCCGCACGGTTCAAAATCCACCTCAAGCTGCCCGATGAAACACCTTCTAACTTGCATGTTTTGTTCTTCTTTCATTACTTGCCTCCACAATCCACTATGCAACCGCATCACTTATGATGGCTGTCTCAGCTGCAGTCTGGCGACCGAGCGCAACCAATATTTTGTTGAGCGCAGCCAGATAGGCTTTTGCGCTGGCAACAATAATATCTGTATCCGCTCCGTATCCACCAAACGTCCGGGAATGTCTGAAACCACTCTGGGGGGAGGTGATCTCGGGCAGAGCTCCTTCCACGCTTTCCAGCCGTACTGTCACTTCACCCAACGCATCGATGCCTTCCGTCACAGCATTTACGTTGAATTCAACCAGAGTATTTTTAATGCCGATAACGGCATCAATGGCTTCGTATGCCGCGTGGACCGGACCTGTACCAACAGCTGCCTGGATTATCTCTTCGCCGTCTGGACCCTTGAGCCGCACTGTCGCGGTAGGCATCCCCATCGTGCCGCAGGCTACCTGGAGACCATCCAGCTGGTAGACCTCCTGGGACTGGTAAACCTGATCTTCGATCAGCGCCTCTAGATCGGCATCGGTTACGACTTTCTTTTTATCGGCTAGACTTTTATAGCGTTCAAATGCCGTATCGAGATCCTCTTTGGAGAGTTCGTAACCCATCTCCTCCAGGTGGACCCGCAGGGCATGCCTGCCAGAATGTTTACCCAGTACAAGCCGGGAACGGCTCAAACCAATCGTCTCCGGGCGCATAATTTCATACGTCATCTGGTTTTTAAGCATTCCATCCTGGTGAATACCCGCTTCGTGTGCAAATGCGTTTGCGCCGACTATCGCTTTGTTTGGCTGAATCGGGATACCAGTGTAATTGGATACCATCCGGCTGATACGCGAAATCTGGGTGGTATCCACCCCCGTCTTTAGGCCAAATATCGGCTTGCGGGTATTAAGAGCCATTACTACCTCCTCGAGTGAGGTATTGCCAGCCCTCTCACCTATACCGTTTACCGTAACCTCCGCCTGGCGTGCGCCTGCTTGCAGGCCAGCAAGCGTATTGGCAGTCGCCATACCTAAATCATTATGGGTGTGAACCGAAACAACCACATCCTCAATCCCAGGTGTATTCTGCATGATCCCTTTTATTAGTCCCCCAAATTCCTCCGGCATTGTATAACCAACTGTGTCCGGGATATTTAAAGTCGTCGCTCCGGCTTTTATCGCCTCTCCTAATACCAGGTACAGAAATTCAGGCTCACTTCGCCCGGCATCTTCCGGTGAAAATTCAATATCATCGCAAAAAGATTTTGCATAAGACACCATCTCCCTTACCCGCTCAACCACTTCCTCGGATTCCATGCGCAGTTTATATCGCATATGGATAGGGGAGGTAGCTAAAAATGTGTGTACCCTTGGTTTCGCAGCGTGTTTGATCGCTTCCCAGGCTGCATCAATATCGGACTTATTGGCTCTTGCCAGACCGCAGATAACCGGCACGGAACGGGACAGCTCTTCAGCTCCCGGGACCGGATTTCCGACTTCAATAGCAATCCGGCGCACTCCTTCCAGGTCGTCCGGTGAGGCAGCCGGAAATCCTGCTTCAATGATGTCAACCCCAAGTTTCGCCAGGTTGCGGGCAATCTCCAGCTTCTCCGCAGAAGTTAAGGTTGCTCCTGGAGACTGCTCCCCATCCCGCAGGGTTGTATCAAAAATATATACATAATTTTTATTATTCTGATTTTTTGCAGCCATATTTCACATCCAGAAATTTAATAATTATTCGCCGGGTTTAATTTCAATTGGATTAACAAATGGCATCATTTTACGCAGATCCGCTCCAACCCGCTCGATCATATGTTTCTGCTCCTGACGTCGTTTTTCGTTAAACCAGGGCCGCCCTTTCTCATTTTCTTCGATCCAATTCCGGGCGTATGTGCCGTCCTGGATATCCTTTAATAACTTTGACATAACATATCTTGCTTCTTCCCCAATAATTTGTTCGCCGGCAGTGTAATCTCCGTGTTCTGCAGTGTCCGAAACAGAATAGCGCATATAATTCATACCGCCCTGGTACATAAGGTCAACGATTAATTTAAGTTCATGCATGGTCTCAAAATAAGCCAGTTCAGGTTGGTAGCCAGCTTCTACCAAGGTTTCAAATCCGGCTTTCAGGAGCGCGGTGACGCCGCCGCATAGTACAGCCTGTTCTCCAAAAAGATCGGTTTCAGTCTCTTCGCTGAATGTCGTCTCAACTACTCCAGCCCTGGTCACCCCAATTCCCCAGGCATATGCGATCGCATTCTCTTTTGCCATCCCGGATGGATTCTGGTGAACTGCCATCAGGGCAGGTGTACCGGCTCCCTCGACGTATAATTCCCGCAAGCGGTGACCTGGCGCTTTTGGCGCCACCATACTCACATCCACCTCCGGCGGCGGCACAATCGTTCCATAGCGGATATTAAAACCATGGGCAAACATCAACGTTTTTCCCAAATCGAGGTTGGGCTCAATCTGTGTCTTATAAATCTTTGGCTGGGTAGTATCTGGAGCGAGGATAATGGTCGTATCTGCCCAGGCGACTGCATCGCCGGTTTCCATTAACTCAAAACCCTGTTCCAACGCTCGCTTGCAGGCTTCGCAGCCAGGTCTTTCACTGACCCTCACTTCAACACCGCTGTCCCTTAGGTTTAATGCATGGGCATGCCCCTGAGATCCAAATCCGATCACTGCAACCTTTTTGTTTTTAATTAATTCCGGGTTTGCATCTTTATCATAATAAATTGTTGCCATAATTCTCCCTTTAAATAATTTGTTTCAATAATTTTTAAGAGCTGTTTAACATCAAGCGATGTCTTGATTGTCGCCGTTTTTACCGGGAGTATAGCGTGCGCCAGCAGCATCCCCGCGCAGCATAGCCACCTGTCCGGTTCGGACCATTTCCAAAACTCCTATCGGTCGAAGAAGTTCTAAAAGGCTTTCGATCTTATCTTCAGTGCCGGTCATCTCAACAATCACCGAATCCGGGGCAACATCGACAATACTGCCCCTGAAGATAGATGCCAGATTCATTACTTCAGCACGCTGGTCTGGAGTCGCTTTAACTTTAATCAACGCCAGGTCACGCCTGACGGTCGGCATATCGGTGACATCCTGAACGTCGATTACATTAACAAGCTTATATAAATTCGCCTCAACCAGGCGCGATTCGCCGTCATCGCTGTCGACCAGAATGGTCATTCTTGAAACATCCAGTTTGTCTGTCCTCCCCACATTTAGGGAAGCGATATTAAAATTCCGCCGTCGAAATAACGATGTCACCCTATTGAGCACACCCGGACGGTCTTCCACCAGTGTGATTAAAGTTCGAGACATATCTTCCTCCTTATCCTCAAATTTCAGCTTCCTGGGACCGGCGGTTAGGTCTTCTGATCATCTCATGCAGTGGAGCGCCTGTCGGAACCATTGGATAAACCGCTTCTTCCATTTCAACCTTAAATTCAAGCAGCGCAGGCCCGCTTATGTTTTTCGCGAATTCAATCGCAGGCTTTACCTCATCCGCAGTGCTGACACACCTTGAAGGGATACCATGGGCTTCCGCGATTTTACAGAAGTCAGGGTTGTTCAACGGAGTGCCCGCATAACGGCTTTCAAAGAAAAATTCTTGCCATTGTCGAACCATTCCAAGGAAATTGTTATTCATGATTGCGACTTTTACATTTGCCCCAGCATTCGCGGCTGTTGAAAGTTCAGCCTGAGTCATCTGGAAACTACCATCCCCATCTATCACCCAAACATCTCGCTCAGGATAGGCAAACCAGGCTCCGATCGCTGATGGAAGTCCAAAACCCATCGTACCTGCTCCTCCGGAGGTGATCAGCCGGTAGGGTTGCTCAAACTTGTAATACTGGGCAGCCCACATCTGGTGCTGTCCAACCCCGGTAGCGACAATTTCATCCCCTCCGGTTTGCTCCCAAAGGTCATGTACAATTTTTGCGGTATACAGTTTGCCATCCTTGGGCCAGTGCAGAATATCAAGTTCCTGGCTTTCTCTACGCCATTCGCCTATCTGCTCCATCCATTCCTCATGGTCATACTCATCCACCATCGGTACCAGGTCAGTAAGAACTGTCTTCAAATCTCCAACCAGCGGCACATCAACGTGTACGTTTTTATGCACCTCTGATGGATCTATTTCTACGTGTATTTTTTTGGCAGTTGGTGCATAATTTTTCAGGTTCCCGGTCACGCGGTCATCAAAGCGCATACCAAACGCGAGTATCAGATCTGCATTCTGGATGGCAAGGTTGGAATAAGCTTCACCGTGCATACCCATCATATCCAGGCTCAGGGGATGCGAAGCCGGTATTGCTCCAAGTCCGAGCAGAGTCATCGCGACTGGTGTCTGGGTCTTTACAGCAAACATCCGCAGTTCATCCATCGCGCCGGACATCAGCACACCATGTCCCGCCAGGATCACCGGGCGCTTAGCGGCTTCAATCAATTCGACCGCTTTCTGGAGGTCAGCCAGTGGGGCATGTTTAGGCGGTTTATAACCTGGCAAGGTAACTTCCTCAGGGTATTCAAAATCCACTATTTCCACCTGGGCGTTTTTACAGAAGTCAATCAACACAGGTCCTGGTCGCCCGCTACGGGCGATGTAAAACGCCTCCCGTACAGCCTCCGCCACTTCAGAGGCGCTCGCGATCAGAAAGTTATGTTTGGTCACCGGCAGCGTGATTCCGGTCACATCTACCTCCTGAAATGCGTCACCACCGACCAGGTGGATCGGCACCTGACCAGTAATGCAAACAATCGGTGATGAATCAATCATCGCGGTAGCGATACCTGTCACCAGATTGGTCGCTCCCGGGCCGGAGGTCGCCATGGCAACCCCAACCTTTCCAGATGCGCGCGCATAACCGTCTGCCATATGGGCTGCGCCCTGCTCGTGGCGGGTTAGAATATGCCGCACCGGATAGTTCAACATAGCGTCATATACCGGCATGATTGCGCCACCAGGGATGCCAAAAATCAAGTCAACCCCTTCCCTGATAAGGCATTCCCATAATATTTCTGCTCCAGATTTTCGCATTTAATCCTCCAATACCAGTCAAAATAATAAAAACAACCAGATATTAAAGCAGCACCGCTCCCTGGCTTGCGCTGGTTACCATGCGTGCATATCTGCGCAGCCACGCAGAGCGTGTATCTGGTTCATATTCCGGAAGAGCTGCGACCCGTTTCTCTATCTCTTCTTTACCCAGCTGGACTTCCAGGGAACGGTTATCCAGATCGATAAATATCTCATCACCGTCCTGAAGAGCAGCGATTGGGCCTCGTGCGCTGGCTTCCGGACTAACATGTCCAATGCAGGCTCCGCGTGTCCCGCCGGAAAATCTTCCATCTGTGACCAGAGCGACCTTATCTCCCAGGCCCATGCCCATGATCGCGGAAGTCGGAGAGAGCATCTCCTGCATACCGGGTCCGCCTCCCGGGCCTTCATAACGTACAACCACCACATCCCCAGACTGGACTTCATGGTTCAAAATACCAGCCATTGCCTGGTCGTGTCCCTCATAGATACGAGCCGGTCCGGAAAACTTACGCATCCCTTCTGTTACCCCGCCGGTTTTGACAACCGCGCCTTCTGGGGCCAGATTTCCAAACAACATCGCCAACCCGCCTACCGGGCTGTGCGGGTTATCAATTGGCCGGATAACCTCCTTGTCTTTAACAGTAATACCTTCAATCGACTCAGCCAAGGTTTTTCCACTCACAGTCAGGCGATTAAGATGCAGGCTGTTCCCCGTGCAGGCGATTTCATTTAAAATCGCCGGAATACCTCCCGCCTTGTGGACATCTTCCATATGCCATTTTCCAGAAGGGCTGACTTTACATAAGTAGGGGATCCGGTCAGCGACGCGGTTGATCCTTTCCAGTGGATAATCTATCCCGGCTTCATGGGCAAAAGCCAGCGTATGCAGGACAGTGTTGGTGCTCCCGCCCATCGCCATATCTAATGCAAAAGCATCATCTATTGCCTCAACTGTGATCAGTTTGCTCGGCGTGATGTCTTCATCAATCAACTCGATAATTTGAAAGGCTGCCCTTCTGGCAAGCTCTTCACGTTCGGCGCTCAACGCTAATGCCGAGCCATTAAATGGAAGCGCCAATCCGAGTACTTCCATCAGGCAGTTCATCGAGTTGGCAGTAAACAACCCGGAACAGGATCCGCAACCGGGACAACTGTAATCTTCCAGCTCCTTCAGTCGATCAGCATCAATCACCCCGGCTTTGTATGCGCCAACGCCCTCAAACACGTTTATCAGGTCCACTATCTCACCTTGGGGTGTCTTTCCGGCAGCCATCGGTCCACCAGAGACAAAAATCACCGGAATATCTACACGCAAGGCAGCCATGATCATTCCCGGGACAATTTTGTCGCAGTTGGGAATACACACCATCCCATCAAACTGATGAGCCTGTATCATTGTTTCAACGGAGTCAGCGATTAATTCTCGTGATGGCAGGCTGAATTTCATACCGCTGTGACCCATAGCGATACCGTCATCCACGCCAATTGTGTTGAACTCAAAAGGCACCCCGCCTGCTTCTCTGACCGCCTGCTTGACAATTTGTCCAAACTGTTGCAGATGCACATGACCGGGGACAATATCAACATACGAATTCACGACTGCAATGAACGGACGTTCAAAATCCTGATCTGATAAACCGGTCGCTTTTAACAATGCCCGGTGAGGCGCTCTTTCAAATCCTTTTTTTATCGTATCTGAACGCATTTTTTCTTCCTTGTATGGATTACTTACTAAAATTTCTTTCACAAAAATAAAAAGGCTGCCTAGTGTGGCAGCCCTTTTTTTGTTGAATTTTATCCCGGCTTAATCCTTGCGTACCCTCCTGGCTGCCAAAACGCGTTGCGGGTTCTCAATAAGTACAATAAGAACCAGCAGGCTGACCAGACTAATAATCACGGAAATTAACAGCATTAATCTACCAATTCCTTTCTAAATTACCCCTAAGTTTACCACCTGAGAAGAGACTGTCTACCGGAAAAACATACAAAAGATCTCAATAATTTTTGTGCAAATTGCACAAAACAATCAGCATAATCCCTTCATCCTTTGAATTCTCAACGCTAATTGGACTGCTAGACGGTTCTCAGGATTATCCAAATCCAATTGTAGGATAGAGGCGATCTTTTCAAGTCGATATAAAAGTGTATTCCTGTGAATAAAAAGGGCTTCGGCTGTTTTTGAAACGTTCGTATTGTGTTCGAAATAGCTTTCCAGGGTGTGAACCATCTCCGGGCAATCTTCATGAGCTGATAGAGAGCCTAATGTCTCTTCATGAAATGTAATTAGTTCCGGATTGTGTTCTATCTGCAGCAGCAGGCGGTAAACAGAGAGGTCCGGAAAGAAATATGGCTGATTGCCTCGGAACCGCCTGGCCATCGACAGCGCCTGACCAGCCTGGCGGAATGAATCACGCCATTCACTTATGTCAACAGCCACAGCACCAACACCACAACGTACGGAATGATCGGGATATTCCTCTTTTCCCTGGTTAATCACTGCCTGGGAGAGTTGCAGGCACGTCTCAGGTCTTCCGGTGGGACTATCTTGCTGGCAGAAACAAATTACCTCCAATCCCAGCGGATTTACAATCGCCAGTAAACCCGAACTCGAAATCTCACCGTTTACCAGCGTTTCCAGCCGTCTGCGTGAAGGCGGTTTTTCACCATCCCAGACAAACCGGACCGCGACGTGCACCTTTTCCAGATCCAATCCCATTGTCTGGATCCAAAGTTCAGCATCGCGAGGCGAGATATTCTCACCCAGTAAAGCGGTAAGCAAATCTCCTTTGAGTCGCTTTTCTGCCTCCCTGACTGCTTTTTTTCGCGCCATTTCAATCGCACAAATAACCGCGCCCTGTTCAAGTACCATTCTCGCAGTGTTATCAAAATCCTGGCTTGTTCCCACCAGAGATAGGTAACCGCGCACAACAGAACCTACAGTTATCGGACTAACAAGCCGGTGCAGTTCTCCCGGAATTTCCTGATTGAAGATTTGGGTGTGATCGCCAGCCCCTTTCCTGTCCAGTAGCGGTTCGGGCAGGCTTGAAAGCGCGACCAGGCATTCCATAACCACATTCCACACCCCACTCAGATCATCTGTGGGTTTGTCTGCAATAATCTGGCCGCGTTTGTCCTGGACCAGAACCCCGCACCTGGATAAATCGCTCATTTCCTGCACCAGAGCGGTAAGACCACCTCCTTCTGCGACCAGGTTCGAAAATTTAGTTTGAATTTGCAGCCCCCTTTCCATTAAAGCAGCTTTTTTTCTGAGCAGAAAATCTTGCAGCAGAATACGAACCTGTTCGGGTTCTGTATTCCAGGGCAAATTAGCAATATGGGTGTTCGTGTCCAATACAGATAATTCAGGCTGCGTCTCACCCAGGATGATCACTACAGCGGGCTCCTTGCTGCAAACCTGTTCAAGGATATCTGAATCCAAGTTTCTACTCATTAATATCAGGATATCACCCGGTTCGACATCCGATAAAGAAACCAAGACCCGGTTAACCGCAACGTCCGCCCTGGGTTCATTTTTAATCCACAGGACGGGCGTTTCAATTGTTGAACTTAATAATTCCCTTAAATTTTGGTGGAAGACAGTCATGCCATCTTTACTTCATATATGCTGTCCAACTGACATAATCGTATTTGCAGGTCTTCCCATCCTGTAAATATTCGTAGCTAATGACCCCCTTCGCCTCTGTTGAACTCACAAACTGTCCAAACACGTAAATCCCTTCTAATCCATATGAGAAGGTTGAGTTGTCGAGCTTCATACTGGCTCTGGACAGATTGACTGTGTTACTTTTACTCCGGCATTCAAAAGTAATCGTTAAACCACCAACCCTATCTGCCTCGAGATTACTTGAGAATACAATTTTCCCGCCGGCGAAATCGCCGCGATATTTTGCGGAAGGCACTGGGCGTATCATACCCACATAACTGGTAGGCGCCGTTGTTTCTGTCGGCGTGCCCTGAACAGCCTGGGTGAAAGTCACCGTTGGAAAAAATGTGATTGTGGGACTCGGGGGTGGTGTAAACGTGGATGTCGGCATGATGGTATAAGTAGGCGTCAGTGTCCAGGTCGGGGTTGGCGTCGGGGTTTCCGTTGGGGGAGGAATAATACGCGGGAGGATTGCACTGCAGCCCATCAAAAATGTGGAAAATATGAGTATGAGAATTACACGAAAGGATCGCCGGTACATTAACATAGAAAACCCTCCGGATTTTCAATACATTACTTGATTATTCTAGTGATATCAACCCCTATAGTATAACTGAAAGGTGGGTGAATATTTTATTAACACCTTACAAAGCAAATGTTAAGCATTTGAGTGGTCAGAATCAACCCATACACAAAATTTTCAGGAGATTAATGTCCTCATTCAGTAAGCAAGCAATGGAATTTCTCACTCATACACGGATCGCAGTGGCAGGTGTATCCCGCTCCAGCGATGGGACCGGGAACTATATTTACAAAAGCTTGTGTTCAAAAGGTTACCAGGTTTTTCCAGTCAAATTCCAGGCGGATGAATTGGAGGGGGATAAAAGTTACCTCGATTTGAAGTCGATACCAAAAAAAATTGATGGAGTAATAGCTGTTACACGCTCCGAGGGTTCTATCCAGATCCCGCGTGTATGTGTTGAACTGGGAATACCATGTCTGTGGATGCATGAAAACGCATTTAAAGGAGGTACTGCCACCAGCGTATCCCCTGAAGCGGTTCGGTTTTACCAGGCCAATGGAGTAGAAGTAATTCCTATTGGGTGTCCGATGATGTTTCCTGAATTCGGGCACAAATGTATGAGCTTGTTAATGGGTGTGCTTGGCAAATTGCCTCAGCAAATATAATCAAACATAACACTTAATGAAGGAAATTTGACGATTCATAAAAAGGGAATACGAGTTTTTAAACTTAAAATTGGATTTGTTTATCCGGTAACCGCGTTGATAAAATCAGCCAGCAAACCGTATGCTGTCGTATCAGGTCCAGGGTTGCCCTCAATCAAAGATAACTCGGGTAGTGTATCAGTTGTAAATTGGACAATGCTGGTCGAACCCTCAATTGAATAAAAAGGCGTCTCTGGTCCTACCATTTCGGGCGCAACCTTAGCGTTCACGGTGTCGCCAGTTTTTTCAGCGGAACAGATTAATTTCCACCGTTTCCCAACCTTTGTGGCATGTGCGATTCTCTCGGGAGTTAAACTCCGGATACCTTCCCGGTCGACCTCAGATGGCACCACTGGAACTCCCATCAATACTGTCGACAGGGCGGCAACCTTCACAGCTGCATCCCAGCCGTCAATATCCCCGCTGGGATCGGTCTCCGCAAGGCCTACCTCCTGGGCATATATAACAGCCTGATCGAAGCTCTCCCCATTCTCCATCCTTGTCAGAATTACGTTTGTTGTGGAATTCAACACCCCCCTAAAAGAAAGTAAATTGGTTGCAGGCAGTGCCTCCCTGAAAAGGGCGAAAACAGGTGCGCCGTCCATGACTGCCGATTCAAAATAAAATCGCCTGCCTTTATTTTCGGCTATCTCCGTCAGCTCCCGGTACGCATGTACAACCGGACCCTTATTTGCAGTGATCACATGCATCCCGCATTCCAATGCGGTGCGAATGCAGTCCACAGCTGGCTGCCCGCTTTTGTAATTTACGGGTGTATTTTCAAAAAGAATATCCGCATTGCTTTTACAGATAAATTCGCAGGCATCACTTGGTGCAATTGAATCGGATAGGGCGCTTAGATTTTCCACCCGCAGAGCGCGCTCCAGGTCGATACCATCCTGATTTATTACCACCCCATGCCTTCCAGTTGCGATTGCAGTAACGGTGAAAGATAAGTCATACCTGCTGGCAAGCTCACCTCGCTTTTCCAGAAGCAATCTCGCCAGTGCCCTGCCAACGTTTCCAAATCCTATCAACGCGATATTGTAATGCGGCATAATTCAGCCTCCCGGTTTGTTTATATGGTTGTGATAATAAATTCTACACCAGTAAATAGCGGCTACAAGGAAAATCAAGCCTACCTGGGCATAATTCCCCCTATTGGTTATATCTGCGGCCAGGGAAACGGTCTTCTCAAAGGGTCAGGGCTTGGAAATACGCCTGACGTGACCAGACTATCAGCCCGCAGCAGAAGAGCCTTTATTTCCATCACGTCAATATGTGCGATTAATTCTTTATACAAGCCTGAATTATCCCTTTTTTGTTCCTCGAGAGTATCATGCAGTTTTGAAATACTTTCACTGATACTTTTCGGAACCGGCTCTCCTACGAAATCCCACAGAACTGTTCGAAGTTTATCCTCCTTATGAAAACACAACCCATGATCAATCAACCACAACCTCTTATCTCTGTCAATAATTAAATGGCTGCCTTTCCTATCTGCATTATTTATCAGGAGATCAAAAGCCACCACCGGCCGAAGTCGCTGGCGGTCATCGATGGTGAAATTGAAATAGTGATATTCAGGGTCGTGCTCAATAAACAACTGCAGCGACCCCGGACCAAGGGGAGCATTATCCCGGTAAGCGGTTGCAGGCACAAAATTCCATTTCAAGGCTTGGCTTAAGATAAATGCTGCCACCTCCCGGTGGGCAAGACTTTCCGAAGGGAAGTCCCACAACGGACGTTCACCTTTACTTGGTTTATAAACAGCTGGTAAATTTACCCCACCATAACACAAATTCGCAAGGAAAGTATAGTTGGAGCCCCAGAGAAATTCTCCCTTGATTTCGATTTCACTATACCGTAAAATTTCGAGTTCCTGATCTACATCCATATATTCAATTTGATTCCATTATGAAAATTATTTATATCAATAGTAGTTCATTTTTCCCCCAGTAGAAATTCAATTTGTTATCTTATCAGTGCTTATGCCCGTTCTTCTTCGGGCAGAAATGACCGCTGGGGTTCATCGGTTCTCCACACTGCGGGCATAGAGGTCTCCCCCTCGAAGCAACTTCGATCCCCCACCGGCACATAATTCGTATTTGTGAACGTGTACACCAGAAACGCACAACCCGGGCATTTTCTGGTTCTTCACCTTCCGGGAAGACTTCCTTTGAGATTAGAACCACAAGATCCTGGTCTTTATCGTATCCCAGGCCTAACTCGCCAACTCTGAAAAGTGGGTCAACAGGAGGCGCGATATGCATTTTCTCCTCTTCATAATCTGTTCTGGCTTCTTCCAAGTCTGGAAATTTCTCCTGAATTTCGGCAAGAAACTGTTCTACTCCAACTGCAAGAGACTGTATTTGAAGCTTTTCCACGATCAAAGTTACAGTCCTTTCGTTTTGCCAGGCTTGTAGGTAGAAAACGCGCTTACCGGGCTGGCCGATTGCATCGGTTGTGATATGGTTCACGGGTTGTAGATCGATTTCGTTTTCTGCCATTTCTATCCCTGGTTATCTGAACAAGTATAACAGAATCATATTTTCTTTAAATTAATTGAAAACTGGTAATTCACCATTAAAAGGCGGACGCTTGTCTCCCCAAATTGTAGCGCGCTGACCGAAGCCGGGGAGACAATAATCCTCTGGAACAAATCCAAAGCTATCCCTGCATAATAGGCAATTGCGAGTTTGATCGGGTCAGAGTGCGAAACGCAGACAACCAAATCCCGGGGTTTCTGACTTATACGGATTGTTTCGAGGTCGGCGACAATCCGCTGCTGGGCGTTGGAGAGGGATTCTCCGCCTGGAAAGGAAACCCTTGAAGGAGAAAACTGTACATTGCGCCACAATTTACGCCTGCGAAGCGACTTGAGCGTTTTATCCTGCCATTCACCTACATCAATTTCCAAAAGCCCTTCTCGAGGTATTACCCGCAAACCTTGCGCCTGTGCTATGGGCTGAGCAGTCTCCATCGTTCGTTCCAACGGACTGCTGAACACTGCTTTTACAGGCCACTGGGCTAGGTTTTCAGCGAGCTCATGCGCTTGTCTCCTGCCATTTTCATTCAGGTGAATATCATTCAGTCTGCCTGCCATGCGTCCAGCAGTAAGGTACTCGTTTTCAGCATGTCTAACAAGTAGTATGGTTGGCATTTGTTCCTTTTATCTTATCCCAGATGGTTTATGTCGTTGTTTTATTGCTTGAATCATATCTTCGCTGATATCCGGCAGCATATCTGTCTTTTCGATACCTAACGCTCTACGCTGTGCTTCCCGCCATCGCTTTAACCGCTCTTCTACTTTAATTTCATATCCCTGATCAGACGGCTCGTAAAAATAGGTTCCCAGAATTTTCCGTGGCAGATACTGCTGTGCTGTGAAGTGATCTTCATTTTCATGGGGGTACTGGTAATCCTTACCATGTCCAAGCGCCTCCCTGTCCCTATTTGCATCCTGCAGGTGCTGAGGGACGCCCACAACTCCCTCGTCTTCTATTAATTTGAAGGCTTTAAAATAAGACAGAGCTGAATTTGACTTGTGCGCAGTGGCTAGAAACAAGGTGGCTTCAACGATAGGAAAAATACCTTCAGGTAACCCGATATAGTCAAATGCCTGCGCCGCTGCGCTTGCTACCAGGATCCCCATCGGTTCCGCCAGACCAATATCCTCGCCTGCCAGGATAATCAGACGGCGTAAAATAAAGCGCGGATCCTCTCCTGCATACAGCATCTTCGCCAGCCAGTATAGAGCAGCATCCGGGTCTGATCCGCGCACCGATTTGATAAATGCGGATATGGTATCGTAATGCGCGTCACCATCTTTATCGTAAAGCACAGCCCGGCGCTGGATTGATTCCTGGGCAACCTCCATGCTGATATGGATTATTCCATCAATACCGGCAGTAGTGCTTTCAACAGCCAGTTCAAGCGCGTTGAGCGCATTGCGAGCATCCCCTCCAGCCACCCGTATGATATGTTCCTGCGCGTCTTCGTCCAGAGCGATACGTCTGGTGCCAAATCCGCGTTCTTCATCCTGGAGGGCATTCTGGATAATCCGAAAAACATCTTCGTCTTCAAGCGGTCGTAGCTGAAAAATTCGGGAGCGCGATACTAATGCCCCGATTACCTCAAAGTAAGGGTTTTCGGTTGTCGCTCCGATCAGGGTGATCGTCCCCTGTTCGACATGCGGAAGGAGTGCATCCTGCTGAGCTTTGTTCCAGCGATGTACCTCATCCACAAACAAGATTGTTCTGCGTTTGTAATATTTGCGACGATCTACCGCATCCGCGATAACCTTGCGCAATTCTGCTTTGCCAGCTAGAACAGCAGATAGAGTTTCAAAATGGAATTTAGTTTTATTTGCGATTACTTGCGCCAGAGTGGTCTTTCCCGATCCAGGAGGGCCCCACAGGATAATTGATGAAAACAAACGGTCGGCTTCGATCGCCCGCCGCAGCAGTTTTCCCGGACCGAGAATTTCCTCCTGCCCCTGGAATTCTTCCAGCGTACGCGGTCGCATGCGTGCTGCAAGTGGAGCCTCGTGTTTCATCCGCTCTGTAAGCGCCTTATCAAATAAATCCATATTCCAACATTTTTTCAACTAAAAAGATAGGAATAGGTGATTCTACCATGCTGAATAATTACTGTCGCAAAAACTGATTAAAATCTAATCGCATATTCCTGTGGGAATTCAAATCTATAGGTTACAATCCCTCTGAATAAAAAAGCAACAGGTACCCTGGAGCGGATAAGAAGTATTCCCATCTCCAGGTGAAAAACAAATATGGAAGAAACCCAAACCTTCGCGCCGCTCTTGCTTGTTCTCCTTCTTGCTTTTCTAGTGCCCCTAATGCTTTCACGATTCAAGAAGTTGATGATCCCAATCGTGGTCGGCGAAATCATCGCTGGGGTATTGATCGGGCCAAGTGTACTTGGATGGGTAAAGGGAGAAGAGACAGTATTAACATTGCTTTCGGAATTTGGATTCGTATTTTTAATGTTCCTGTCAGGGATTGAGATCGATTTCTCCAATCTAAGCTTATCCGGAACGAAAAAGAGTGAATCTAAAAAAGGGAAGAGAACCTGGGGACCGGTCCATATCGGCGCGTTGACTTTCGCGGGGACAATCGCGTTTTCGATTGTCTTCGGCTTTACTTTAATGTGGTTTGGTTTAGCAAAAAACCCCTGGATGGTGGCGTTGATCCTCTCCACAACCTCACTCGGGGTCGTCCTGCCAGTTTTGAAGGAACGCGGTTTAAGCACCGGGCGGTACGGTCAAACCCTGCTCGTCTCCGCCTTGATCGCCGATTTTTTGACAATGATAATGATCACCATCCTGGTAGCTGCTCTCTCACATGGGATCACTCTGGATGTTCTGCTAATCAGCATTTTATTTGTCGCCTTCCTCTTTCTCTACCGTGTTGGGAACCTGTTTTTTAACCGCTTTTCTTTTTTGCGCAATGCAATGAACGACGTTAGCCACGCAACCGGTCAGATAAAAATGCGCTTGGCATTGACGACAATGATGGTATTTGTCGTTCTGGCTGAGATCCTGGGCGCGGAGGTAATTCTGGGAGCTTTCCTGGCAGGTGCGGTAATCGCTCTGCTGCGCACACCGGAAGATGCGGATGTGATTTCTCAGCTTGAAGCGCTCGGCTTTGGATTTTTTATCCCTATTTTCTTCATAATGGTCGGTGTAGGTTTCAACCTCCAGTCGTTACTGAGTTCGCCAGAGAACCTGCTACTTGCTCTCCTTTTGATACTGGTGGCATTTATAGTTAAATTCCTGCCGGCTCTATTATTCCGGTTGGAATTCAAATGGCGACAATCAATTGCTGCCGGCGCTCTACTCTCAGCCCGCCTATCTCTGATTATTGCTGCTTCCGCTATAGGTCTGCGATTAGGGGTGATAAGTGAGATGATGAACGCAGAAATTATCCTTGTCGCTGTAGTCACCGTCTCGCTTGCTCCTATGATTTTTAACCGCTTGATTCCAGTGCTTCCTGCTGACTACTCTCGCCCAATTATCGTGGCCGGTTCTGGTCAGCTTGGTATCCAGGTCGCTGAACGCCTGCGAAAGCACCATGATGAAGTCATAATCATAGACCAGGATGAAGAGCGGTTGAAGGAAGCGCGCCAACTTGGTTTCACTGCTACCTCAAAATTGACTGACTGTCCCGATGAAGAGCTTTCCGATTGTTTCGACCGCGCCCAGGCGCTGGTATGCACCCACAACGACAGCGACCGAAACTACCATGTTTGCCAGCAAGCAAAGACTATATATGGCATCGACCACATCGTCGCCCTGGTCAACCTCCCGGCGGATATCCCTCGCTTCGAACGTCTGGGGGTTATCGCTGTAAACGCAGTTAAGGAGCAAACCTCTCTATTGGACCTGTTGACCAGGAACCCAGGAATGTTTGATATTCTTACTGGCAAAGAAGAGAATAAGGAAATTCTTGAGGTGGACGTTTCCAATAATGCATGTTCAGGCAGTACCCTAGGAAATCTGTCTTTTCCGGGAGATGTGCTTGTGCTTTCCCTTCGCCGGGACAATGTGGTTATTATTCCTGATGACAACACAAAATTGGAATTAGGCGACCATTTGACCCTGATTGGTTCGCTGGAGTGCATCGAATCAGCCAGAAATATGATCTCCGGTAAAAAGGATTTTAGTTAATCATCTGGAAAATCAAAAAAATAGCAGTTACAGATAGGAAAATAAAAATCTTGAATTAAAATCAGAAGAATTTATATGCTTTCGGTGGAATAATAAGTAAGGTATTAATTACGAGGAATATTCTATGAAAAATGTAATCGATGATTTAAAATTGACTATTCTTAATCTTCGGAAAATTATTCTGGAATTTCCAGCAGAATCATGTTTGGTTTCGATGGGCGATTGGACGCCGCGCGATATCCTTGCCCATATGATCGGCTGGAACCGTTATACAATTACAGCTTGCCGCCAAATCCGGATGGGTGATTTACCATCCAAACTTGTAGATACAGGATTGGATTACACAATCGTGGATGCTGATTCCGTTAAGCTGTATAACTCATCAGACTGTGAACTACTGCTTGATGAGATTGAAACATCCTACCAGTCATTGGTAAATTTTTTAATTTTTATGAATCCAAAAGATTGGGACAAAGATTTTGGCATCAGGACAGAGGAAAATACAATCACAATCGAAAGTGTAGTCCGTGCACTTTTAAAAAATTATGAATATCATCTGAACCAGTTGTATGCCTGGGCGAATAATTAAAGTGAGAAAAAATTTCATATACTTAATTATTTGAGATTGAGGACAAGAACTAGATTGTCCTGACGAGCCTGCTATTAGATTGAACCTAATATATCAGTCCGGTTGGTCTTCAGCCCTATTCTCATCAAGCAGGTGTTCTGCAATCATCTCACGCCTGGTTCTTGTTTCGCCCCTGAGCAGGATAGAGTGTGTCTTTGCCAGTCCGCCCTTATATTTAACACCTGAAAGTATGGGACCATCATTGATCCCTGTAGCTGCGAAATAGATCTGATCGCTTTTCACTAGATCATTATGGGTATATACCTGACCGGGATCAAAACCAGCCGCCCGGACATTTTTAATCTCCTGGTCTGTATGCGGGTCAAGCTGGGCAATCAGCATCCCGCCGGTAGCTTTTACTGCACAGGCAACCATAATCCCTTCCACAACTCCCCCTGTGCCAAGCAATAGATCTACCCCGGTATCGTGAAAGGCAGCGAGCAATCCGCCGGCGATGTCCCCATCAGGCGCCAGCATAACATGCGCTCCAGCAGACCGGATTTCTTCAGTAATATCCTTGTGACGTGGCCTGTCAAGTACAAATACAGTCAGCGTGCTGACTTTTCGTTTTTTGGCGCGCGCAACCAGGGCGAGGGTCCAGGCTGGAGGCGCATCCAGGCACTGTGAGACCATATAAGGGGCGACATCCGAATCAACCACAATTTTCCTCATATATGACACATTGATAAGTTCAGCCATTGAACCGGCAGGTGCAACCGCCGCAGCCGATATCGCACCGGCTGAGCCTTTTGAAAGTTGCGCGCTGCCATCAATCGCATCGATCAGCAGGTCAAGCCGGGGACCATCTCCAGTTCCTACCTTTTCACCATGTTTATAGAATGGAATTTTTGAAACAGTCGATTCACCAATGACAATCCTGCCTTCAAATTTAATCCGGTTTAGAGCAGCGACCATTTTTTCCGTAGCTTGTTTGTCAGCGAGCGCTCTCTCCCCAAGCCCAATCCAGCGACCTGCTGCCAACGCAGCCGCTTCGGTGGTACGGGCAAGATCAAATGCCAGGTTTGCAGGTAATCTCTCTTTCAATACAATTTCTCCTTCAATCGTATGCTTCCAGCAGCATGGCTGCCTCCCAAGCCAGGATGCCGCCTTCCAACACCTCAAGGTTATTGTATCCCTTTTGGACGAGTTCATACGCGACTCGCGTGCTTCTTCGTCCTGATCGACAGTTTAGCACAACTAGCTTATTTTTTGGAATCAGGGAAGGTTCAGCCAGTATATCCGGAAGCGGGATCAATTCCGCCCCCTGGATGTGTCCCCTCTGAAATTCCGTCGGTTCGCGCACATCGATTATGCATAATTCGGAGTCTTCTTCAAGTTTTCTCCATAATTCAACCGGCGAAATCGTGTTGATTTCACATGGGTATGCCCCAAATTGCGGAGATTCACCGATCAGGTCAAGCCGTTTTGGGAGATTCTGGCATTCCTCAAATACCCTGAACGGGCATTCGTATATGCAGACTGCAGGGTCAAGTAGGTTGTAAAAAATATGACCGATTGCATTCATCTCCCTCCCCAGAAAATGATCCTCACCCAAATAACTATAAAATCCGGTCGCGCGCATGACCTCCAAAACCGGATCACGGATACGGCTGATGAAGACATCCCCACCCTTTGCACGGTATACCTTAACAATCCGCTCAAGCGCATGTACGCCGCTGATGTCGAAGTGCTCCACTCCAAGTACACGAAGCAATAGAAATCGTTGACCGGGATTCTTTGTCTGGTGAGCGAGGATAAAATCCTCAACGTGATTTACAGCCCCAAAATACAGATCACCCAACACCTCTATTACAGACAACTGAGGGCATTCCGGTTTATTACCCCGATGGACCATAAATTGGTAATCTCTGTCCGGCAGAACAATCCGGACCCGGGGCATACTTGTCCGCAGCAAGTAATATCCCAGTGACAATACGATACCAAGCAGCACAGCATATTCAAGCGGGATAGTCAATGTGGCAACCAGCGTGATTGTCATGATGATCCGGTCTGCGCCCGCCCCGCGCCAGATTCGAATAATTTCATCTTTATTGATCAGGCCAATCGCAACCAGGATCAAAACACCCGCCAGGGCGGTCATGGGTATATAACCGGCAAATGAACCAAAAAGCAACAAGATTGCCAGCAGGATTAATCCCGCAATGACATTTGAAATCCCACTGCGTGCGCCTGCCTGGTAATTTACCGCACTGCGACTGAAAGATCCCACTACGGGATATCCAGAAAATATTCCGCTGGCAAAATTCGCCAGTCCTTGCCCCATAAACTCCTGGTTATTATCCAGCCGCTGTCCAGTTTGACCAGCGAAGCTCCTGGCAATCGACATAGACTGAACTATTCCAATTGCCGCGATAGCCAGCGCGCCGGTTGCCAGATTCGAGTAAACGCCCGCATCAAAAAGCGGAAGAGATGCGAAAGGTGGAAGTCCCTGAGGAAGTTGACCGATAACAACAACGCCATAATCATCCAGTTCAAATAGTGCTACAAGCGCACCAGACAGTACAATTGCAACCAAGGCAGCAGGAATCCTGCGATCGATCCATTGCAAAATAAGGATCAAAATAATCACACCCCCTCCGATTATCAGGCTGATCCAGTGCATGTCATCCAGGCTGAACACGATATTGCGCAAGGTTTCAAAAAGCATTGGTGTTGAGGGAATACTCAACCTGAACAGGTTGCCAAGCTGATTGAAGAAAATCAACACCCCCGCACCAGCTGTAAAACCGATTATCACCGAATCTGAGACAAAATTCACTAAAAGTCCCAATCTAAACAAGCCCATGCCGATCTGAAATAAACCGACTATAACTGCCAGCATACCCGCCAGAACCCAGTAATCCGCATCCCCTGGAGAGGCAAGTGGCAGCAGAATTGAAAGCACCATAAGAGAAACCGCATTAGCCGGTCCGGTCTGGAGCTGGTTCGAAGAACCCCATAATCCGCCGATAATGGATGCGACGATAGCCGCATACAAACCCATCTGGGGTGGCAATCCGGCGATCAGCGCAAATGCTACTGCCTGGGGTAGCATAATCACTGCAACAGTCAATCCCGCAGTTAAATCCTGGCGAAGATCGCCCTTTTGATATTCCTTGATTATCCAGAGCGGTCTCAGAAAAAATTTTATTGACGATGAGATAATATCCTGTATTGTTTCCACAATTGAAGCAAGTTACAGATCAATGATAAAAGTTACTATTCGTGTTGGTATTATAATCCCCGCTCTAATTTGACAAGATGGATATAATATAGTTGATTATACTTAACAGAATTTTTCAACCTTCAGGTTTGTGTGCTGGGATTGTGTTTTACAGCAGATAGCTTCATATTGTTATCCAGCGGGATGGACAATCTGCTGAGATTGCGGTCTGAACCAGATTAGATCTTAACAAGCACTTTTTCAGGTCACAAAAAAAGCTTGCATTATTTCACCTGATGAGACCTGTTAGGTTACAAGATCGTACTGCCAGACGGGTATATTTTTGGATTTCACGGTTGGCGAATTGCTGCACACGCTTCTGGATCACAAAAAAGTGGGCTCCTGTGTACCGATATCCCCAGATGGTCAGTTGTTGGTATTAGTGGCTACAGATATGAAAAAACGTATCTGGGAGAGAGAATAAAACAATCCCATAATACTGAGTTATAGACTCGAGACCAGAAAAGGACTATCCACTATTTCAGGTTTTACTACACCCTGTATAATTGGTTTGCGAGGTTGGAACATTGAAAATCAAACCGGTCGAAAAGAAGAGACAGCGATGAAGTTAAAAATCGAAAAAATGAGGCGAGAGGATTGGAATTCCGTCCTCTCGATCTATAAAGAGGGGATTGATACCGGAAATGCCACATTTGAGGTGGATATTCCCGAATGGGAGAATTGGAATGCCAATCATTTACAGGAACCCAGATTAGTTGCCAGGTCGGGCAGCCAGGTTGTTGGTTGGGCTGCACTGTGCCCTGTCTCTGACCGGTGTGCATACGAGGGTGTGGCTGAAGTCAGTATTTACATCGCTGGACACGCACACGGTCTGGGCATTGGAAAATCACTTTTAAAGAAACTGATTTCACGATCCGAATCAGCCGGGATCTGGACTCTACAGGCTGGCGTCTTCTCTGAGAATGAAGCCAGTCTTGAGCTGCACCGTTCATGCGGTTTCAGGGAAGTTGGCTTGCGCGAACGACTTGGGAAGCTGAACGGTGTCTGGAGGGATGTGATCCTGCTTGAACGCCGCAGCAAACTGGTTGGCGTTTCCTAATGCAAAATGTTTCCGAATTGTCCTAATCCACAATATTACTGCTGATTTGAAATTATGAAAAACTTGAAAAAAGAATTCGGCACCTACTCGCCACCCTATCCAAAATATTCGGGAATTATCTCCTCTTCGCATTATGTACCAATGCGAGATGGGGTTGAACTCGCCATGGAAGTGTTTCTTCCCAGGAATCTCAACCCTAGCGAAAAGATACCAGCATTATTAACCCAGACCCGCTACTGGCGGGAGATTGAAATTCGGTGGCCTTTCAGCCTGTTCTTAAGACCTGAAGACTTAAATCCCGATTTTAGAGATATGAAACCTTTCTTCACCGGGCAGGGATACGCGCTGGTATACCTGGATGTGCGTGGAACCGGCGCTTCGTACGGCACCTGGCCTTACCCCTGGCCGGAGGAATCAATTGAAGATGCGCGTGAAATCGTGGATTGGATTATCCAGCAGCCTTGGTCAGACGGAATGGTCGCCGGTTTTGGTATCTCGTATTTAGGTACGACTGCCGAACTTCTCCCTGCAGTTGAACATCCGGCAGTAAAAGCGGTTATACCGATGTTCAACCATCCGGATGGCTATTTGGATATTGCCTTTCCCGGCGGGGTTTTTAACAAGCGTTTTTTACGCGACTGGGGGCGATTTGACCTATCTCTCGATCATAATGAAATTCCATGCGAGTATGGTCTCCGGGGGCGTTTGATCGTCAAAGGTGTTAAACCGGTGGATGGATCCGGTGGAAGAGAAAAATTAAAGGAAGCTGTCAGGCAGCACCGCAGTAACGGAAGCGTTTATGCGCTTGCACAACTGGTCAGCTGTCGCGACGAGCGTCGGGAAGGAATCGACATCGTTGTCGATGATATCACTGTCCATAAATATGCTGACAGAATTAACTCCGCTGGAGTGCCTGTTTTTGGGTTCGGAAGCTGGATGGATGCCGGTACAGCGGATGCAGTTTTACGCCGGTTCATGAGCTCGGACTTTGCTGTCCGGGGCGCAATAGGCGCATGGGAACACGGTGGGCGCTTCCATGCCAGCCCTTATGAACCCCCTGGCAAAAAATCAATTCCTCCCCCCGAGGGACAATGGGCGGAGATGCTCCGGTTCTTTGATTGTTATCTGAAACATCCCGATCCTGAAATTGCGGATCAGAAAGTCCTTTTTTATTACACCATGGGGGAGGAAAAGTGGAAACGGACAGCAATCTGGCCGCCTGAAGGAGTCTCGGAAACCAGGTGGTACCTTCGGTCTGGGGGATCACTATCCATTGAGAAGCCAGTTCAGAATGAAGGATTTGACGATTACAAGGTGGATTTTGAGGCAACAACCGGTCTGCATAACCGCTGGTGGGAAATGAGCAGTATCTACAATACAACGGTGACATATCCTGACAGGGTAAAAACCGGGGGAAGGTTACTTTCATATTGCAGCCCACCCTTGGAAAGGGATATTGAGATCACCGGATATCCTGTCGTTATGCTTCATGTATCCTGCACAGAACCGGATGGGGTAATAATTGTTTATCTGGAGGATATGGATGAAAAGGGGAGGGTCATTTACCTCACCGAAGGATTGCTGCGTGCCGTCCACCGTAAGATTTCAAGAGAAATTCCACCTTACAAGTTATTGGTCCCATATCACTCTTATAAAAAATCTGATCAGGCCCCACTCATACCAGGGGAGAAGACAGAATTTCATTTTGGATTACTCCCAACTTCGGTATTAATTCGAAAAGGACACCGGATCCGGGTGAGCATCGCCGGTCACGACAAAGACACCTTTGCGCGCATCCCCGAGAAAGGTAATCCGGTTTGGAGAGTGGAACGGAATTCACAATTCAGCTCTTATATTGACCTGCCTATAATTCCAAGGTAGATTAATACAATAAACGGATTGAATTTTTATCTCGCTTGAAAAGAATAGGGAGAATATCCTAAGGAGAGGCGCAGTGTTCTTAATGCAAGAAGATGTCATAAAAATATTACTCGCGATTACTGTCGGTGGGGCAATCGGTATTGAAAGGGAATACCGTGATAAAGCGGCAGGGTTCCGGACAATACTATTGATTTGTCTGGGCGCAAACCTTTTCACAATACTTTCACTACGCCTGGGTGGAGATGAAGACCCGGTACGGATTGCAGCCAGTATTGTTGCAGGAGTCGGGTTCCTGGGTGCAGGTGTGATCTTACGCGACAGGGGACAAATAATGGGGTTAACCACAGCCGCGACAATCTGGATTGCAGCCGCGCTGGGTATGGGAATTGGTGGAGGATTTTACTTTTTATCGATCATCGCTTCTATTACAATCCTGATCGTTCTGCTTCTGTTTCCCAAGCTAGAAAAGGTTGTCGATGATATGCGGATTACACGCATATACGAACTGGTTTTCCCAATCAGGGAAGGATTATACGAAGAGGTTTCCCGAGAATTTGAAAAATCGCGCTTGAATCTATCCAGTTTTTCGCGTGACCGGATTGAGGATAAAATGGTCTGCAAATGGAAGACTATCGGTAAGCCCGAATACCATGATGAGCTGTCAAACATCCTGTTTAACCATCCACAGATTTTGGAAGTCCACACAACTTGAAGTGTTAAAGGCATTTTTAAGTCCACAATCTGTAAGCATTGGATTGCATCAATTTATTATTAATATGGACAATATTTATGGAAGAAATTAAATCAAAAAGTGAACTGGTTCAAATGGTCAAATCCAAACGCCGCGAACTGGAAAATTTAATCGAAAGCATCCCCCCTTCCAGGTTGACAGAAACTGGCGTGGAAAACGACTGGAGTGTAAAAGATATCATGGCACACATCTCCAGATGGGAGCACATGATGTGTGAATGGATCAAAGACCTGCAGGCAGGAATCATCCCGGACCGACCACCTCCTGGGCAACCATGGGAGAATCTGGACCAGATAAACGCATCTATTTTCGAAGAAAACAAGCAGAAACCTTTTTCCAGAGTGCAGGCTGAATTTCAATCGTCTTACAAATCCACACTAGAACTGATTGAAATTACCCCTGAACGTGATCTGTTTGAACCGGGAGTGTTTGAATGGACAAAAAATAACCCTCTATGGTACTTTATCGGAGGCAACACTTTCTGGCATTATGAAGAGCATATCCCCTCAATCCGCAATCGGATCGAAAAATGGATAAACAGTGAATAACTGGTATGGAACAGGTCCAATTTCCAAGTGAACATTTCACACTACACCGGATCCAAACCGGTGTCTTTGCGGCAACAGCCATTCCGGGAGGCGGCGCTTACAGCAATGCCGGAATAATCGATATCGGCGGTCATACTTTGATATTCGACGCTTTCGATACACCTGCAGCAGCTTTGGATTTACTCCAAGCCGTAAAGGATTACGCATTTAACGATCAGATTTCTGTTCTGCTTAGCCACCACCATTTCGACCATCGAGGCGGGCTTCAGGTTTTTCCACCCAGCACACCAATTATCTCCACTCATATAACTCGACAGCTGATCCTTGAAAGTGAAAACGACCCCGATTACAGCATTGAAGGGGAACTCGAGGAGATGCAGGAATATCGTGAAGAACTGCTGCATCAGCTTGAAACCCAAGCTGATGAGAGGTGGCTGACCAATCTCAAAGCTTCAATATCACATCTTGACCATTTTATTAACGCAATTCCAACATTCAATGCCCAGATTCCTGATCAAACATTTGAGAAGAAAATTAGATTTTATGGTTCTGAAATGACTGCAGAACTGGTTCACGCTGGCAGCGGTCATACATTAAGCGACAGTTATTTATTGCTCTCTGGAGACAGGGTGGCTTTTATTGGCGACATTGGATTTTTCCAATGCCACCCGTACCTTCTTGACAGTGACCCTGATGGCTGGCGCTCGATTTTACATAGGTTATTGAAATTGGATGTGGATACAATAATCCCCGGCCATGGACCAAAGGGCTCAAAAGAAGATCTGAGTCTCTTGATTGATTATCTGGATATCCTAGAATTAAACGCCCAACAATTTTTAAATGTTGGCAGATCTAAACAGGATGCATCCGAACTGGATATACCTGCTCCGTTCCACCGCTGGAGCTATGGAATTAACCGCTTTGCCCCGAATATGCGCTTTTTCTACGAGAGAGCTGCAGCTGCGCAATTGGAAAATTCTGGTTAAATCTCTGCATAACCAGCAGGCATTTTTTAATCTTTTATTAGAAAAGCATCTCTTTCTTAAGTTATAATTAATGTTATAAGCGGTTTTGCAAAGCTTTTATAAGCTCATGGGCTGTTGGGAAACTGGCTATTATATTTACGTCTTCCGAATAAGGAGAAAACAATGAAACTTAGCGCTCCGAAAGTTGCCACTTTCTGGATTGCAGTTGTCGTCGCTGTGCTCGGGCTGATTGCTGCTCTGGTCCCATCATTGGGTTTGGGATCACTCGGACTCTGGCTTCTTGTAATTGGATTTGTGATTCTTGCACTAGGAAATCTTTTACCAAATCTCTAATAAGCACATTCCTTAAGATCACACAGCGGACTGCAGCCCGGAATGCTGTGTGATCTCCTTTTTAATCAAGAAATTCCTCAAAAAATTTATATAAATCTCTTACATCTAATTCAGGAATTTCTTAACAAGCAAAGCTATACTCAATCCGCCTGAATACCATTGAGGCGGTTATTTTTTATTAGGAAATATACGATTTTGTGTAATTCTACATTTACAGACTGGATTCTCAAGCAAACGAAATCCGATTATTGTTAATTAAATATTTGAGGTCATTACATGAACAACAAGTTTGGAAAAATATTATTGGTTGGATTTTTACTTCCGGTTTTCGCACTGGCTTGTAATCTTGCAGTTCCGCTGAGCGAGGTCCAGGAAGTGCTTCCAACTGAGATCAACCTACCTGAAGAATTGGGATTTGGCGATATTCAAAACGAACCACCCCTGGTCCAAGAACAACCCAAGGAAAGCTCAGAACCAGCCCGGGTTTCCAATCCCGTGGTTGAACCAGCCCCAAACAACCTATCATTCAGCGAGTTGTACGAACGGGTCAATCCAGCAGTAGTAAATATTATCACGTATGGTGAACAAGCTGGCCGGGTGATTGCCAGCGGTCAGGGATCTGGTTTCCTATTCGACTTTGATGGAAATATCATAACTAATGCACACGTCGTCCATGGCTCCCAGCAAGTGGAGACAGTCTTTGCTGACGGCACAATCAAAAATGCTGATATTGTTGGCGAAGATTTGCACAGCGATCTGGCAGTGATTAGGGTCGATGAAGTTCCAGAAGGAGTCCAGCCGATCCCATTAGGAGATATTGAAGATGTTCGTGTCGGTCAAACAGTGATCGCAATCGGGAATCCATTTGGTTTGGGCGGCACATTGACAAGCGGAATAGTGAGCGCGTTAGGGCGCACTATCCCTGCACTGACCCCGTTTTCAATACCTGAGAGCATTCAAACAGATGCCGCAATCAATCCTGGAAATTCCGGTGGACCGCTCCTGAACTTACGTGGAGAGGTGATCGGCGTTAATGCCCAGATCGAAACCGACGGGTTCAGCCGCAGCAACAGCGGTGTTGGTTTCGCTATTCCGGTCAGTATCGTAAACCGGGTTGTGCCTGAATTGATTAAGGATGGCGAGTTTAATTGGGCATGGTTGGGAGTTGTTGGCGGCGATGTCTCGCCAAACCTGGCGGAAGCCATGGGCCTCCCAGTGGATTACGGTGCGTATATCTCTGAAGTAGTCGAAGATGGACCAGCAGCGCAATCCGGTTTACACGGCTCGCTGAGGGATACTGTTTTTGAAGGGCGCCAGCTGACAATTGGCGGTGATGTAATCACCGCAATAAATGGAGTGAACGTAAATTCTTTCGGGGACCTGCTAGTTTATATAGCCATGAATGTAATGCCCGGAGATGAGGTCAGCCTGACTGTTTTCAGCGACGGGAAATACGAGGATATAAAGGTTACACTTCAGGAAAGACCAGAGCAGCTGGATATCTCGGAGGTCCAGTTCCCGTAATACAAATTCTGTTCGCGATAAGTATATCTACAGGAACGCCAAGTTTGGTTTTCAGAGTTGATTTGTAATCTCTATTCAAAAAAATTCGATAGTACGCATTTAAGTGAGAAGAGAAACCTTCAGAATCTGGTTTCTCTTTCTTTAATTACGATAAAAATAATCCCGTGACCTTATCGTAAAGAAATTAAGAGAATCTATTAAGATTAAAAACTAACATTTAGAAGTAAAGCAGCTGAAATAAGTGAGCCACTTACCAGATGTAGTTGAATAGTGGTTGCATATGCCCGTATCATGCTCCGCTTATCGTAATCTCTTATCGCCGTTCGACCTGCAGTTACTGCGGGAGGAATACCCAACTTAACCAACAGCGTGACTGCAGGCAGTATACCCAGGAAAATCCAATACAGAAGCAGAACAAACGGGGCAGCCAGAAGCGCCAGGTAACCTTAACCGGCTCGTTTTTTTCCAGGCACGACCATGAGGTATATTTTTCTGGTTCTTCGGTCAGCATCCTCATCGGGGAACTGGTTAATCCAAAGGATCGCTGTGGTAAATAAACTAAATGGAAGAATAAAAGCGGAGCGATCTCCTTAGATTACAACTTCAGATTTCAGGTTCACAGACTGCAAAGAATCCATCAACAATAAATAATAATTTATTCAGTTGATGAGAAAGACGCAATTGGTTTCAAATAATTTTGAAATTGGAATTGCTTGCTAGATCAACTTGATCACATTCAAGGACTGCGCTTTGACTCTTCAATGATTGAGAAATTCACCACTGTAATCTTTTGAGCAGCGCAGGGAACTCTTCCAGGGAACTGATGACTGCGTCGGGTTGTATCTTTTTTCCCGGTTGGGGCAGATTTTCTTCATCAACGCGCCGATTTATCCAAACACTGAATAATCCAGCCTGGTTAGCTCCAAGAATATCCGCTTGGAGTTTATCGCCAACCATCACTGCCTGGGAAGGCTTTAAGTTCCAATAATCCAGCGCTTTCTGAAACATGTAGGTATCCGGTTTCCGGATTCCCTCTGCTGCCGATGTAAGGATCAAATCAAAATAAGATCGAATATTCGCCTTATCAATCAACGTCTGGACGTCCTGGTCATCGGCAGCATTTGAAATTATCCCGGTTTTATAACCTTCACCCTTGAGAGATTCTAATGTTTGTATTGTATCTGGTTCGACATGCCAGAACTTTTGCGAAATTGCATACATTCCCGCTATTGCAGGGGTTATATCTTGTTTTTCCACGTTTGGATATCCCCAACCCTCCAGTACTTTTCGCAGCACTGATTCTGTGGTGTGCTCTTTACAATCTGTCTCCCTGCGAGCTTGGTACACTACCATCTGGTTATTAAAATCCCTATTAAACGAGGTTTTCTCTAGATCGAATCCAGCATCTCTTAGACCCTCGTAGAGACTCTGCTGGGCTTCATTGATTACATCCTCCCAGTCACCATCAAAGTATATGAGTGTTCCGCCAAGGTCAAAAATAACCAGCTCAAATCGGCGCATTTTTTCTTCAGGGATCATTCGCTTGCGTTATTCATTGAACGAGAATGTCGGCTCGGCATAGTACCGGATGGCGTTCGCTGCCATTCTTTCCATCAACCAATTTTTCAACCATTCTCGTTTTTTTTCCAGGGATTGGTTTGCTTGCAGTATCTCGAGAGGGATGTTGATATTCAACGCCCGGTAAGGAATTATGTGCCTGGTAACTCCGCTGGGTATTTTATAACCATTTTTCACTGCAGCCAGGATATCCTCTGGTTGGTATGGAGGAAATACAACCAGGGCTGTTATTCCCGGGTAATATGGCGACTGCTTTTCCCATTCATCATTAGAGGCTCGAAAGATGTTTCCCTTGCCTTTATATGCTCCGACTATATCATTAAGAATTCTCAAATCCTTCATTTCACTCACCTGGGAGGCGAATACTTTACGGACCTCGTTTTCGAAAACCAGGTATCCAATTGCTTCACCATTGTTAAGTGATTCACGGGCATCATCCAGGCTGCACTTCTCAAGCTTGATATCGGCGATTTTAATGATTGCATTTCTAATTATTTCCGCATCCATTCCTGAGACCACATGATACCAGGACTCAACTTTGACTCCCGGGTCATCATATGAGACAATTTGTGCCACAATGTCCCTAATTCCCAAACCCTGGAACGCTGCAGCCCGATTTGCCCCATCCAGAACAATAAGCGAATTCGTCCCTGTGATGGGCGACACAATCGGGGGATTTTTTAATACTCGCTCCTCCAGTAAACGCTTTTCAAGCTTTTTTACCCGCCAGGGATCGCACTCCTCATGTGTGATTAAAGCTTCAGATGGGTGCACCTCAAGTACGGGCAGTTCTGTGCTTCCTATCATTTCAATTTATGCTGTTTTGGTGACAACCTAAAGTAAATGTGACCCAATCTTTCTGCGAACAGATCAAATTTTAGAATGCACAATTTTACCGCATTTGGTATTCAGTTAATTTTCAATCCTGATATCCGCCAAATACCCAAGTTCTGCTAGCACCTGAGCGACTTTCTGCCAGGCACCTGATTTTATTACAATTACTGTCGGACCTAAAGGTTCATCAAAAAAACGAGCCGCTCGGGTATTGCGCAGTTTACTTAAAATTTCCGGAGTGTTGACTTTTAACAAGACTTTCTCCTCAATATTCACCTGGGGACCATTCTTTTCGCAACTTTTCATGGCTAAAACCAGTTTTGGCGGGATTTCACATCCATATTGGCTTAAAACTCCTAATAGATGATCCACTGTTAATCCCTGCTGGTTGGCAGAATCCAATGATGAAGGTGTAATGCGATAATGGAAACTTCCTTTATAATAACCTTCCCACTGGCAGAAGCGGGAAACATGGTAGCGCAGTGCCCGACTAGTCCCTTCTGGAGAATGTACACGGGCATCAGACCCGATCAAAAGCTCGGTTTTTTCACTAATTATCACATCAGCGGTTCGGTTATTAAATAAATCATTTGCCCACTGTGATAACCGGAAGGCGCGAACATCATTGAACTGCGCCTGCCCGGGGTCCTTTGTTAATCCCAGGTCCACACAACCCAACCAGAACAGGGGACCTGAGACAAGGTAATAGATCAAATTTCCATCCACTTCTTCCCAGCTTTCGAAGCCACGCAAATACTCACCATCTTCAAGATTCCGGATATACCATGAATCATAATCACCAGCCGGTCGCTGGTAATCAGGGGAATCCGCTTTCACATCGCTTACAATGGAGGGAAGTGACCACCAGTAAGATGATGGTCCGTCTTTTCTCAGCTCTGTTTCGATTTTCTTCGCTCCAATAAAATCAAGCACCTTCTGCCGGGTAATCTTGGGGTCGTTTTTCCATTCCCCCTCAATTTTTATACCAGGCATTAAAAACAACTCATTAAAGGTTTCGCTTTTAATCCAGGCATTGAATAGACTCAACAGCGCTTCTCCCCGCTCCAATTCCAAAAATTCACGGGTAGGAACCGGTTTAGGTGTGTTATTCTCATCCAGCAACCCTGCTGCAAATAGCAGCGATTGTAACGCTTTCAGATAATCGTCTACTGCAAAGATCGGGGATTCTGCAGTTTGTATAAAGCAGGGAGTTATGTCAGCGCCATCCAATTTGATGCGCAGGCCAGCAAGCAGCGTACAGGCATCTTCCAGAATCAAATCACGGGCAGGCAGTATATTTTTAAACTCTAATTTTGAGGCGAGCCTTCCAAAACGGTGTGATTCTGTTTTAACCTCAAAGGGTAGAATATTCAATATATCCTCTGGAATATAGATAAATTCCTCAAGCCCAGAAGTTGTATCAAAAAATGCCCGCCCGATCAAACCCCGGTACCACAGTATTTCCGCTGAGGAAGCAGTATGGTTCAAGTAAGGTTTTTCCCGGTCCCTCTTACCAGCGCCGATATCACGAATATCACCATACCTTTTTCTAAATTCCGACCAGCGCATTCGTCCCTGATTCATGACTAAATCGGACAGCGCCTGCCTGGAATTGTCAGGGATATTTTTAAGAATATTCCAGATAAAATTTTGGCTGAATAAAATCGAGTGGAGAAGATCTATACTTTTCTGTGTGTTTTGAGATTCTAACTCTATTCCCCATAATTCGGCGATAATTTCAAGATGCCCCAGGTCTTTACCGTTCAGACTTGCGACAAAGTCTGGCATCAGGCTGAAACCTCTATCTCTCCAGGCAGTATCTCAATAGAGATCTTTTCAATGGTTGATTCAAATCCGGCGTAGATTTCACCGTCAGTATGGATATGCAAGGGACGATCGGCATTCAATTCCATCTTTTGGAAATAGCCTGAGTTAACCTGTTTAAAGCGTTCATGAGTCCCTTTCATAACCTCGGGTATCAAACGCAACATCATCAAACGTGAAATCTTGACCACCCGGGCATAGTGGAAAACCCCATCATCCGGCAACGAACTTGGAGCGATCAAAAAACCCCCACCTTCCCGGCTGCCGTTGCATACAACAAACAAGAGCGATTCTTCCTCCCATTGCTCTGTGTCTGTCTTAACTTGCATACGCGGTGCATCGTGGTGCAGGATTAACGTTTGGATGATTGCTGCCATATATGCAGGTATACCTCTCAGGTATTTTACTTTTTTGAAGTAATTGGTTACATTTGCATCAAAACCGATTCCTACTGCATTTGTGAAATACTCTCTGCGCCCGTACTGGTCTTTCAACAGTCCGATGTCCACCTTCTTTATGTTTCCAATCATCACCTGGCGGAAAGCCGCTTCAGGCGCTGGATCCATACCCAATGCATAAGCGAAATCATTTCCAGAGCCCATTGGTATTACCCCCAGGACCGGTCTTCGAGAAGGTTCTAATTCCATCAATCCATTGACGACTTCGTGTGCTGTTCCATCGCCACCCACCGCGATAACCATATCATAGCCATCCAAACCAGCTTTGTAAGCAAGTTCATCAGCATGGTGGGGATGTTCAGTGTAATCCCATTCAATCCCGGAATATTCTGCGCCTGTTTTCTCCAGCGCGCCCGCACCCTGCCATGCAAAACCGAAATCAGCTTGTGGATTTACAATTACTTTAATTCTATTCAAACTCATTTGATTGTTTTCCGGATACCCATTTGTTATTTATTTTTCTTCGAATAAATTAAACACACCAAACCCCTGAAAGTTATATAAACTATCGTAATCAATTTTTTTTGGATTGAATTTAAGAGTAGTGGATCTTGATCTTTTTTGCTGGAACCACAATCTGACCTTCTTCAGGATCGCCACATAGTGTCACTCGATCCGGGTTGGTATATCCATACCACGCGCTGTATGCGGCAACGAGGGCATCCAGTTCACACGGTGAATACAAATCTCCTTGTGGGAGATCTCCAGACAAAAGCCGGCTGCGGGTTATCTCTTTGAAATAATCCATCGGATCGGGAAGGTGAATTCCTTTTTTAAACAGGATCAGCTGGCGCTGCATACGACCTTCTAATGTATTTTTTGGAAAAGGAAGCACACCCAGCAGAACAGAAAAGCTGGCATGCGGATATACTTCCATCAACTGGCACTGTGCTTTTGTTTCTGGATAATCCTGGTAGCCAAAATTCTCAAGTCCCTTATAAAGGCTAAAGCCCATCCGCATCCATTTTGGGCAGTCCACTTCCCGCTTTCTTGTTTGCGGGATGCGGATATTGCGCTGGCTCAACTGGTATTCCGCAAGGCGGAAATCCACCCACCTGCCCGGATGAGGAACCGGATCAAGATCCTGCCGGATTGCCTCGCGCCTCATTACGCCAGTGTTTGGCCGCCTTGGCGCGCATACTGCAACAATCGCTTGGCGCTGACCAGCTGCAAAAGCCAGCACATCATCGATTAGACCCTGCCCTAGTGCAAGTAATTCCCTGTCTTTATCTATTGCAGCGTATACAAAAGGTTTAACACCAGCGGTAGGGTCGATTCCTATGAAACTTGTGTCGGTAAAAAGCATCCCACTCAAGTTTAGCCGAAAAACTGTCAACTGGCAATAAAAATGTGAGTAGTGTCACCTCTCGAAGTATACACTTGACTTTTGACTATCCAAACTGGGTGGACTATACTATAGACAATCAGCATATGGACATCCAAAAATCAATCAAATTCGGATTAGATCAATATTCAAGTGTCTGTATTATCCAGACACCTGTAAATTCACCCGGAACATATAAAACTCTATGAGGAGCATAAACCGATGACAGAAAAATTCAAACTCACCTATGCAACGATGTTTGACCCACCAGAAGAATTGCATACCAGATTTGAAGCTGCACTGGAGGGTATCAAATCTGACCTGGGAGCCGAATATGGAATGATCATAGACGGACAAGATCATTTCTGTGATGTAAAATTCGAGGACAAATCTCCAATTGACACAGACCTCATCCTGGGGGTTTTTCAAAAAGGAGATATAAATGACGCCCAGAAAGCCCTGACTGCTGCCCGCAAGGCATTTCCTACCTGGAGCGGGATGCCCTGGCAGGAACGAGTCGAGATCATGCGCAGAGCTGCGGATGTGATTGACGAACGGACATTTGAAATTGGTGCCGCGATGGCGCTTGAAGTGGGCAAAAACCGGATGGAAAGCCTTGGAGATGTCGCCGAGACAGCTGACCTGATCCGTTATGCCTGTTACCAGATGGAGAAAAATGGTGGGTTTATCGTTGAAATGGGCCGCGACCCATTAGTGGGTTACACTGCAACCAACATGTCAGTGCTCCGCCCCTACGGTGTCTGGCTGGTGATCAGCCCGTTTAATTTCCCGGCTGCATTAACCGGCGGGCCATCCGGGGCTGCCCTCGTAACCGGTAACACAGTCGTGATGAAACCTGCTACTAGTACTCCGCTGGTTGTACGCCTGCTGGCTGAATGCTACCGTGAAGCCGGTCTTCCCAATGGGGTCTTTAATTACGTGACCGGCCCCGGTAGTACGCTCGGCCAGGCTCTGATTGAAAGCCCAGAGCTGGATGGGGTAACTTTTACCGGGTCATATGATGTCGGAATGGGGATATACCGTGATTTTGCTGGAGGTAAATACGTCCGCCCGGCAATCCTGGAACTGGGTGGGAAAAACCCTGCGATTGTCTCGAAAAACGCTGATTTAGACCGGGCCGCAGCGGGTATAGTTCGATCCGCATTTGGACTACAGGGGCAAAAATGCTCAGCTTGCTCAAGAGTAATTATTGAAGCGCCGGTGTACGATAAGCTTGTAGACCAGCTTGTGGAGTTGACTTCAAAAATCGCGATTGGTGATCCGACAAAGAAAGAAATCTGGATGGGACCAGTTATAAACGGCTCTTCTTATGAGGATTATAAGAAGTACTCCAAGGAACTTAAAACTGCTGGCAGGATCCTTGTTGGTGGTGAGATAATAGATGAGGGCGAATTTTCCAGAGGTTATTTCTGCCAGCCTACCCTGGTCGCAGATGTCCCCCTAGATCATTACCTTTGGAAATACGAAATGTTTCTTCCCATCACAACCATAGCCAGAGTAGAGAATTTGGAAAAGGCGATGGAGCTTGCAAATGAAGTGCACTACGGTCTGACCGCCGGTTTTTACGGAAGTAAAGAGGAAACTGGGTGGTTTTTCGATAATATCCAAGCTGGAGTTAACTACGCCAACCGCCCACAGGGAGCAACCACCGGAGCCTGGCCAGGATTTCAGCCATTCGGAGGCTGGAAAGGATCCGGGTCAAGCGGGAAAAACGCAGGTGGGCATTATTACCTTCCACTGTATATGCACGAACAGATTCAGACACTTATTGAATAACCAACTGAGGATTAGGGATAAGGAAGATCTGTTTCCATTACCCTATCCCTTACTATACCACCATGGATAATAAAAAAGTTGTCACATTAAGTGAGGCTGTTTCTAAATTCATCCAGGATGGAGATACCATTTACGCGGCGGGATTCACCCACCTAATCCCGTTTGCTGCCGGTCATGAGATCATTCGCCAGGCGAAAAAGGATCTAATCCTGGCCAGGGCGACGCCTGATTTAATCTATGACCAGATTGTCGCAGCCGGTTGCGCACGCAAAGTGATATTCTCATATATGGGCAACCCGGGTGTGGGATCGCTGCGGATTGTACGCAAACAAATTGAGACCGGTCAGCTGGAATGGGAGGAATATTCCCATTTCGCAATGATCTCACGCTTGCAGGCTGGAGCAACTGGCTTACCATTCATGCCCATGAACCCCACCGCGGCTGTTGATCTCGAAAGGGAGAACCCTAGCTATAAGCATATTCAGGATCCTTACTCCGGAGCGGATGTTGTGATTGTTCCACCCTTAAATCCGGATGTGGCAATCGTACATGTGCAGCGTGCTGATGTCCATGGCAATGGGCAGATATGGGGAATTATTGGAGAACAGAAAGAAGCTGCCTTTGCATCCGGAAGGGTTATACTCACCGCTGAGGAGATCGTCGACGAAGCACTGATCCGTTCCGATCCCAACAGGACCCTCATACCGGCGCAAATCGTGGACGCTGTCTGCCATGTCCCTTATGCCTGCCACCCATCATACACCCAGGGATATTACGACCGGGACAATGCATTTTACCTTGAATGGGATAAAATCAGCCGATCTCCGGACCTTGTGAAACAGTACCTGGCGGAATGGGTATACGGTGTACAGGACCGCTCAGATTACTGGCGGAAACTTGGTCAAGAGACTCATGAAAGGCTCAAAGTGGCGCCTAATCCATCAGTCCCTGTAAATTATGGGAGGTATTGATAATGGAATTGGACATTTACACTCCGGCAGAGCTGATGACGATTAATGCCTCCAGGATGCTCCGGGACGGGGATGTTGTATTTGTGGGAGTTGGTTTGCCAAATCTTGCCTGCAATCTTGCCCGCCGCACCCATGCGCCTTCATTGTTGATGATTTACGAAGCTGGAGTAATTGGAGCCCAACCTGCCAGGCTGCCTCTTTCAATCGGCGACCCAACCCTCGTCAGCGGAGCAAGTGCTGTATGCAGCATGTATGATATTTTCACCCTGTATTTGCAGCGAGGCAACGTGGATGTTGGTTTTATGGGCGGCGCACAAATCGACCGTTTCGGAAACATTAACGCGACTGTTATCGGCGGTTACAAGCAACCAAAGGTGCGATTACCTGGCTCGGGCGGATCAAAAGAAATCGCTGCCTGGGCAAACCGATGTTATATCATCACCCCGCACCAGTTGAGGCGCTTTCCGGAAAAAGTGGATTTCCGCACTTCCGCTGGTTTTTTGGATAGCCGTGCAGAAAGGGATGCAGCTGGACTGAGAGGAACCGGACCAGCTGCAGTGGTAACGGATCTATGCATTCTGGAGCCGGATAAAAACGGTGAATTAATTCTGACAGCTCTTCACCCTGGTAATACGATCGAAGAAGTGCAGGCGAATACCGGATGGAAGCTCAAAACAGCCCCAGAAGTGAAAATGACTCGCCCCCCAACAGAACAGGAACTGGCTATCCTGCGGCAGGAACTGGACCCCACTGGAATATATATAAAATAAAAATGCGTATTCCTGAGATGAGGTCTAGAGAGAAGGTTTCACCTCATCCATTTAATCATCGCATTACAACAACATGGAAACCAGCATCCAGATGGGAAACCCCCCTACTATAGAAGAAAAAACCCAGAAAACTCACATTCTTAAATCTATATTTCTCTCCCCTCAAGAGCGCCGGTTGCGCGCTGGATGGCGCATTTTTATCCTGGGGGTGATTTATCAGGTGTTCACTTTTTTGCTCTATCTTCCTTTGCTTTTTCTTTTTGGGAGATTGGTTCCGCCAAGCATAATACTCGAAAAATCTATATCCCTCACTGCAATCCTGCTGGCTGTTTTTCTGGCTCGCAGGTTCCTGGATCGGCGATCTTTCATCAGCCTTGGCTTAGAATTGAAATGGCTGTCGGTGAAAGACTTGCTGACAGGATTTACTATCGCCGGGATAATCATGGCTTTGATTTACTTCTTAGAATTGTCGGCTGGCTGGCTGCAATTTACCGGTTTTTTATGGCAAACCATCCCATCACAATACTTAATCAATAACATTATGACTTCGCTTCTGCTGTTCAGCATCGTTGCGTTTGACGAGGAAATATTTAGCAGAGGTTACCACCTGCAGAATTTCGCCGATGGCGCCATGACAAAGATACAACTACCGAGATCAAAATCGAATTTCTATGAAAGAATTCAATCCGCCTTTATCGCAAGCCTGAACATTTTTACTGGAAAGAAATCGCTTTTATGGGGTTCGCTTGCTTCCTCTTTGATATTCGCATTTCTGCACATGGCAAACCCTAACGCTACCTTGTACGCGTTCATTGGTCTTCTCGCGGCAGGACTATTCCTTTCTTATGCATATCTCCGCACCTGCAGACTATGGTTGCCCATCGGTCTGCATATCGGCTGGAATTTTTTTGAAGGGACCATTTTTGGATTTCCGGTCAGTGGAATAGACCTGCAGGGATTGGTCAGACAGTTCAATACCGGTCCTGCGATTATCACCGGGGGAGGATTCGGTCCGGAAGCCGGGTTGATCCTTTTCCCGGGGCTGGCGTTAGGATCCATACTGGTATACATATATACAAAATGAATTTTCTTTTAGCTCTGCTGCCAATTCTGTTTATCCTCTTATTGATGGTCGGTTTCAGGTGGGGTGCATCAAGAGCAGGCGGGATGGGCTACCTCAGCGCTTTGTTAATCGCGGTGATCTTTTTTGGAGCAGGTCCGGAGTTGCTTGCTTTTGCACATGCAAAAGCCCTGCTCCTTACAGTAGATGTGCTTTTGATCATTTGGGCTGCCTTCCTACTTTATCGTGTTGCTGATGAAGCAGGTGCAATCCAAACGATCGGTTCAGCCCTTCCGTACCTCACACCTGACAGAACTATGCAGGCTTTGTTAATCGGGTGGATTTTCGCCTCATTTTTGCAAGGAGTCGGCGGATTTGGGGTCCCGGTGGCTGTAATCGCGCCTATTTTGGTTGGCCTTGGATTTTCACCTTTAATGGCAGTTGTTATCCCTTCAATTGGACACGGTTGGGCAGTAACCTTCGGTTCACTTGGTTCATCCTTTAATGCAATGATGGCAGCGACAAACCTTCCCGCCGATCTGCTGGCGCCGCCTGCTGTGCTTTTTCTTGCAATATGCGCGATACCGGTTGGATTGATGGTCGCACACGCTGCAGGAGGCTGGCCAGCCGTAAAACACTCTTTTCCGGTAGTTATTCTGATTGGAGCTATTATGGGTATTGTGATGATCCTGGTTGTGCTTTCCGGACCCTGGTACCTGGGATCATTCATCGGCGCTCTTGCAGGATTGTTCATCTCGATACCACTTGCTCTGCGAACACGAAAAGAGAACAAGGTTAACGGCAAATTGGATGTACGTGCACTATTGGTTGCCCTTTCTGGATACCTGGTTCTGATCCTGATTACGCTTGGGGTGCAGCTTATCCCGGAGGTAAAAACCTGGTTAGGAGGGGTAGAAATTCAGATTCAATTTCCAGAAGTCAGCACCTCCTTAGGGTATATAACACCTGCCGGACCCGGGCGAAACTTCAATCTCTTCAGCCATACCGGTGTATTATTGCTTTACTCGGTTATCGTAGCTTATTTTATTTACCGCTTGGCTGGGCTCTACGAAAATGACTCTGTAAAATGTATCCTGGAAGGGACTGTTAAGCGGGTTATGTCATCCAGCGTAAGTATCGCCTCAATGGTGACAATGGCAGTTGTTATGCAGCACAGCGGGATGACGGATACCCTCGCAAAGGGACTAGCAAACGTTGTCGGCTCACTTTATCCCCTTGCAGCACCCTGGATAGGAGCCCTCGGCGCCTTTATGACCGGCAGCAATACCAATTCGAATGTTGTATTCAGTGCCTTACAGAAAAGGACGGCTGAAATCCTCGGTTATTCCCTAGCAATTATCCTTGCCGCCCAGACTTCCGGTGCAGCCCTGGCTTCCATTCTTGCTCCCACAAAAGTTGTGGTGGGAGCGAGCACAGCAGGAATGGCAGGTCGGGAAGGGGAAGTACTGCGCAAACTGCTTGTTTACACCCTGGTTTTGGTGTTTTTTGTCAGTATACTGACTATAACTGCCTTATGGATAACAGGATTATAGAAATAGGAATACTAATATGAACAATTCCAATAATCAGATCAGAAGAAGTGACCGGGCTGTTACCGATCAGAACTGGATCAAAAAGTTCCTTCAGGATGCGCCATTTGGTGTACTGGCAACTGTCAGTGAAGATCAACCTTTTATTAATACAAACTTATATGCTTATGATGAAGATACAAATGCGATTTATATTCACACAGCTACCCAGGGAAGGACTGTTGAAAATATAAAAGCCAACCGGAAGGTATGCTTCACAGTCGCTGAAATGGGCAGGCTGCTTCCAGCAGAGGAAGCCAGGGATTTCAGCCTCGAATATGCCAGCGTTGTGGTTTTTGGTCACGCAGAAATTCTTTCCGATAATACTGAAAGAAAGTACGCCCTTCAGTGTCTTCTGGATAAATATTTTCCGCATCTGCAAGCAGGGCAGGACTATCCAGCGTTAGATGAAAAATCGATGAAAGGAACCGCTGCATATAAAATCAACATAAAATCCTGGAGCGCAAAAGAGAAAAAAGCACCCCCGGATTTTCCGGGCGCTTTTGATTTTGGTAATCCACCCTGATGCATTGGAGTGCGAAAATGATCGTAAGTCCTTGAGATTTACCATTAAGCCTACAGGAAAAATAATCCATGAGCCAGTTTCTCAGAAAATTATCAAAACGAAAATTTCAGGTCCATCTCATCTCATTTACCCTGATGATCCTGCCCCCGGTTTTCATGTATTATGCCGCCGTAAACGAGGCGATTGGTTGGGTATGGGTTTTGGTAATCATGGTTATCACCGGCAACCTGCTCGCAGTTCTGACGAGATAAGTCCGGAAACAATTATTGGTGTAAAATTTGGATTGTTCACTGATTTAGGGTCCGAAACACGGATTAACAAATTCCTTTCCGTGAATGCTCGAATGGATATAATCGATATTTTTTCGAACAAAAACTCTGCAAGACCTGATCTGCTTATTCGCGCACCGGGGAGAGTAAATCTTATTGGCGAACATATCGATTACAACGACGGTCCGGTACTTCCAGCAGCGATCGATAGGGAAGTGAAAATCGCCGCTTCCGGAAACACGGACAGCAAAATCCAGCTTCACGCAATCGACCTTGATCAGGAAACGGTTATAAATATTGCTGATCTAGACCAAAAAGTGGATCAGGATGGAAATCCTCTGCCAGCATGGGCATGCTACCCAGCCGGTGTTGCCTGGGCGCTTATAAAATCTGGATTGGAAATCCATGGGATTCATGCTGTTTTTAGTTCAAATATCCCAATAGGAGCCGGATTGAGTTCTTCCGCTGCGGTGGAAGTTGGATTTGGCTACACATGGAAGGCGCTGGAGAACTGGGAAATCGAACCTCTCGAAATGGCAATAATTTGCCAGCGGGCAGAAAACGAATATGTCGGAGTTTCATGCGGATTAATGGATCAATTTGCGAGTGCCTGCGGCGTCGAAGGTCACGCCCTCTACTTTGATACTCGCAGTCTGGAATACAAGACAGCCCCGCTTCCAGATGACTTAAGTATCATTATCGCTGATTCAAGTGTTCGCCGGTCTTTGACTTCATCAGGGTACAATGAGAGGCGCGCTTCATGTGAAAGTGCTGTTAAGTATCTATCAGAATATCTTCCAGGCATAAAATCTTTGAGAGATGTTTCTCCGATCGAATTTGCAGCATACAGTGAATTCCTCCCCAGGACAGAGAGAATGCGAGCTGAGCATGTCGTAAAAGAAATAGCCAGGGTCGATTCTGCATTGAGTGCCCTGCGCCGGGAGGATGGACAGGTGTTCGGTGCTTTGATGTACTCCAGCCATGCCAGTTTGCGCGATCTGTATGAAGTCAGCACTCCTGAATTGGACACACTTGTTGAGCTGACCCGGGATCTTCAAGGCTGTATTGGCGCCCGCCTGACCGGGGCTGGTTTCGGTGGATGCACAGTAAACCTCGTTCAGGAGACATGCGCCCAAGAATTCATAACTCAATTGGGCGAAAAATATTTACGGGAAACAGGCCTGAAAGCCCAAATATATCTCTGCCGCGCCAGCCAGGGCGCGAATGTGACATTTTTATAATTTGTGACAAAAAGAAAAGGAGGAATTGAATGGATTTAGGTGCATTTTCGATCAGTTTAACAGTTAAAGATTTGGGAACTTCAAAATCTTTCTACGAAAAACTTGGATTTCAGGAGTTCGGCGGCGACGCTTCTCAGAACTGGTTGATAATGAAAAACGGAGAAGCGACAATTGGTCTTTTTCAAGGGATGTTCGAAAAAAACATGTTGACTTTCAATCCGGGTTGGGATCAAAATGCAAACACGCCTGAGCAATTTACTGACATTCGAGAGTTGCAGCGTAATCTCACGGCCCAAAATGTGGAGTTTATAAGCGAAGCGGATGAAAGCACAACCGGTCCGGCAAGTTTCATCATTGAAGATCCAGATGGTAATCCAATTCTGGTTGATCAACATGTTTAATCACAGAATGCAGTAGTAAGTCATTATCGAAACTCATGCCTTTTAAAAATTGGAATATACTGATAACTGGGGGTAGCAGCGGTATCGGGTTAGAGCTATCCCGGCAGCTGGCAACATACGGCGCCAACATCTCTATCTTTGCGCGTTCAATCCCCCAGCTGGAAAAAACCCTTGATGAAATCCAGCACATCAGTCCGGGTCAGCATTTTATATACCCAACGGATGTTTCTGATATTGAACTCGTCAATCAAAACGTGGAACAGGTGATTACAACCAGCGGAATTCCGGATATGCTGATCAACTGCGCCGGGGTTGTCCAGCCTGGTTATGCCCGGGAACTTGATCTGGAAGTATACCACTGGATGATGGATGTCAATTATTTTGGAGCTGTCAATGTCACCAAAGCAGTACTGCCTGGAATGTTGGAAAGAGGGTCCGGTCATATAGTCAATATCGCGACTATGATGGCAGTGATTGGGATTGGTGGTTATACTGCTTACTCAGCCTCCAAGTTTGCCCTGCGAGGTTTTTCTGATGCGCTGCGGATGGAGTTGAAACCGCACGGAATCAACGTTGCGATTGCTTACCCACCGGATACTGATACGCCTCAACTGCAGTATGAAAACAAATTCAAGCCAGAGATCTATAAAAAAATCCTCGACTTCGTCCCCGCGATTGACCCGGTCCCGCCTGAAAAAGTAGCCCGTCAGATCCTTGAAGGTATCAAACAAAACCAGGAAGCGATTATCCCTGACATAGGAATGAAGTTAATATTTAAATTGATTAACATCCTTGGGAGAGGGGTTTACCCCGTACTTGACTGGCTGCAAAACATGGCCATCAGACAAATTGATAAATCTAATAAAGTGCGCAATCCAGATTCAAGCCCGTGACCTTTAGTAGATTTATTGAAACTTAACAAATTAGGGTTTTACTGAAAAAATTTCTTTCAATTCCGTTATTATTTTCGTTTCAATAACTGGCGATAAGGAGTGATATCATGTTGGACTTATTCGAAAAATGTACAGGATTTACAGCCGCTAAAGAAGCAATGGAGGCGGGAATTTACCCATATTTCATCCCATTGACGGGCAATGAAGGCACTGAAGCGGAATTCCAAGGGCACAGGCTGATCATGTGCGGTTCTAATAACTACCTGGGGCTTACCACTAATCCCAAGGTCCGTCAGGCTGCCATTGACGCGATACATACTTTCGGTACAAGCTGTACAGGTTCACGGTTTTTAAACGGAACACTCGAAATGCACGAACAACTCGAAGCGGAGCTTGCCAATTGGGTCGGAAAAGAATCCGCCCTTATCTTTTCGACCGGTATGCAGGTAAACCTTGGCGTTATAAGCGCACTCGTATGTAAAGATGATATCATCATTCTGGATAAGGATGACCACGCCAGTATTGTCGATGGCGCTTTCCTGAGCCGGGGTATGATCAAGCGCTTCCGCCATAATGATATGGATGATTTCGAGAGGATATTGGAAAAGCTGCCCGAAGATAAAGGCAAACTTGTGGTTGTTGATGGTCTGTTCAGCATGGAGGGAGATATCGCGCCGCTCCCGGAGTTAATCCCCATCTGCAAACGCTATGGAGCCCGCTTGATGGTTGATGACGCCCATGCTATGGGTGTGCTGGGTCAAGGCCGCGGCACAGCGGCTCATTTTGATATGACAGATGATGTGGACTTAATCATGTCCACATTCAGCAAATCCTTTGCATCACTGGGAGGATTTATCGCCGGAGATGAAGTAGTTATCCATTTTATTAAACACCACGCTCGTTCGCTGATCTTCAGCGCCAGCATACCACCCTCCAACACCGCCGCGGTACAAGCGGCACTTGAAGTTATGCGTACTGAACCGGAGCGGGTTGTGAGATTAAACCAGATCGGGGACTATATGCGGTCTGAATATCAAAAACTGGGGTTTGATACTGGCAATTCAGTTACTCCAGTTATCCCGATTCTGATTGGTGATGACGTTAAAACATTTCTTACCTGGAAGATATTGTTCGACAGCGGTGTCTTTGTAAACGCGGTTATCTCCCCGGCTGTCGCGCCCGGCAGGCAGCTCCTGCGCACCAGTTATATGGCTACTCACACAGACGCTCAGCTGGATCAGGTTCTGTCTACATTTGAAAAGGTAGGAAAGCAGCTGGCTCTGATTTAGATCCTACCAGCACCGCGATTCAGGGATTCCCTTATCCCCACAGGCATCCAATCGATAAAACCAGACCTGCTGGGGGGTCTGAACGACCAGGATACATCCGGCTCAGGCAGCAGAAAACACTCATGCACTGTCAGTAACCGTTCCACAGGCATCCTGCGAAAATTTCCGGATCGGCTTATCCAGCGCAGGGCTCTATTTCTAACAGTGACGCTGGCAAGTTCCAATAATTGGGTTACATCCTCTCTCAGATATGCCAGTACTGCTTCATATTCCCCTGCTTTCCAGAGCCTTGGAGCCAGCGCACCGTCCATACCAGTCAGGACACGGCCGTTTTTTAAAGTCACATTTTTCAATTTCCCCTTTAACCCAGAACCTTCCAGTGCAGCCTGCAAACTCAAAAAGTGACCCTGGGTGAAAGTAACCATTAACATTAGGTCGTAATGGTTTTTCGCCATCTCTGCGCATCTGGTATAAAGACCTGTCTCCTGGGCTAGCACATTGAAATCAAATTTGCACCCGTTCCAGGTCAGGAGGGTATACCCTCTCTCGACAAAATCATTTAAATCCGATACGATCTCAAGGCAGCCTTCCCTGTCCATCTTTGGCATACCTTTCCAGATCCTTACCTGCTTTTCATCGCTTGCAGCAAGCGCTGCACAACTGATACCCAGCGGCTCATATTTCTGCCAGTTTTTTACTCCCGCTGGGATTTCTTTTGCGATTTCAATATCAAAAGCAGCCAGTTTCATCAGCCATCACCCTTACAGCTAAATGTTAAACCTGAAATAGATGATATCTCCATCCTGGACAATGTAATCCTTCCCTTCCTGGCGCATTAAACCAGCAGATTTGAGCGCGCTGTCGCTCCCGAATTCAAGAAATCGTTTAAAAGACACAACATCCGCCTTGATAAAACCGCGTTCGAAATCAGTATGGATTTGACCAGCTGCTTGAGGCGCGCTAGTCCCTCTTTTTACTGTCCAGGCGCGAACTTCTTTTTCATTTTTTGTGAAGAAGCTTATCAGGTTCAACGCTTCAAAACTTTTGCGGATGACCTGCTGCAGACCGCTTTCATCCGCACCAACCAGCTCCAGAAATTCCCGCCGTTCATCAAGAGTCATGTTGACCATCTCCTCCTCCAACTTGGCGCAGAAAACAACCATTTCAGCACCTTCGGATAAGGAGATTCTTTCCAATGTTTTTACGCACTCCGGAACCTCGCCCAACCCTGCTTCATCGACATTGGCAGCATAAATTACAGGCTTGGCTGTCAGAAAACGCAGTTCTTTGTTCAAATTTAAAAATTCTTCCTTTAGGCGATTAGAGGAACTGCGTGCCGCCTTCCCGGCTGCAAAATGGTCTCTCAGATTGATTGCAAATTCCAGCAAGGGTCTGATGGATTTATCCGCCTTTGCCTGGTTCGAGAGGCGCTCAATTTTACGATCCAGTTGCTCCAGGTCTGAAAGAACAAGCTCAAGGTTCACAATCTCGATATCCTGGACAGGGTTGAGCTGGTCGCTGATATGGACAACGTTCGGATCATCAAAGCAGCGTACAACGTGAACTACTGCAGCAGTATCGCGGATATTGGCGAGAAATCTGTTCCCCAATCCCTCCCCTTTACTCGCTCCAGCCACAAGGCCGGCAATATCGAAAAATTCAATTGTTGCATGGATTGTTCCGGGCACATCCACCAATTCAGCCAATTTTTCAACCCGCTCATCCGGAACCGGGACAACTGCATGATTTGGTTTGATTGTGCAGAAGGGATAATTTGCGACCTCGGCATTCTGCGTTCCTGTAAGCGCGTTAAATACAGTGCTCTTACCGACATTAGGTAAACCGATGATTCCGACACTTAACCCCATTATTGATCCTCTCTTCCAGACTTTAAGATCCTTACCTGGATTTTCATTATACTCATTAACACCCGCTGTAAATCCTGGGACTTAGAGGCTTATGGCTCGACCACCGTTCTGATCCCCTGTCCAAACCTATCGAGTCTGTCAAGCTCGGCATTGATTGGTTCTTCATCCAGAGGAATACGAGCCGTTACCGCGTGGCTTAAGTCGAGCACGCCTTTCTGTACCCAGTAAATTAATTCGGGTATCTCCTGGGCGAGGTGGTCCGAAACCCCTATGATTTGGGCTTCCCTGTTCAGTAAATACCGGTACGGCTCGATCTCGAATTTTTGATCCGTCAATCCTGCAATTGCCGCTCGACCTTTTATCCCAAGAGACCTGAAAGCCTGATCCATTGTTACCGGTAATCCAACCAGCTCCAATGAGACATCCACACCTCTTCCATTGGTTAATTCCATAATTTGGCTTGCCGGGTCGCCATCGGCTGGATTAACCGGGAAGGCGCCAAGCTTTTCCGCCAGATCCAATTTAACCGGCAGCAGGTCAACCGCGTAAACCTGCGAAGCGCCGTAACCATGCGCAAGCTGGATTGCGGAGATGCCCAGACCACCCACTCCAAACACCGCAACACTTTCACCAGGTTTAAGACTGGCTACTTTCAATGCGTGCAGCGCGGTGGCTGATGAGCACATCAACACAGCGCCGTGGTCAAACCCGATCTCTTCCGGAAGCCGGAACACACTTCTCTCCGGGACCTGGATATATTCAGCGAAACCGCCATCCCGGTATTTCCCGATCATTTTTCCCCTCACGCAGAATTGTTCACTACCCTTGTTACACCACTCGCATACTCCACAGGTAACCATATAATGCAGGCAAACTCGCTCCCCGGTTTCAAATGATCTTACACGCGCACCTATCTCTTCAACAACACCAGACACCTCATGACCCAGAGTCAATGGAAGTGGATCAACCGGCGAGACACCTGAGCGGTAATGCGCATCCGAATGGCAGATTCCTGCTGCTTTTACAGCCACCAACACATCATTCGGACCAACAGACGGTTCAGGGAGTTCAAAATTTTCAAGCGGTTTTCCGATTTCAACCATCCTGACAGCTTTCATTAATACATTCTCCTGGCAAGCGAATGGTGCGGTTATTGGAAATTACAACATTTCGTAATCAGACAATGTTCTACATTGTATCGATATTTCCGTGAATATCAATAGATATTTAACAAAAATGTTTTTTGCACATTATTATATGCAATATAATCCAAACCACTATTGTATACTCAATATTTATAAACAAACTCTTTGAAGGAATTGAATAAAATCCTCTTTCCTTAGTAAACGACCAAAGCAGGTGATCAATCCCCTTTCTTCCAATCCTATTACCCATTCTAGGTATAGCTAATTTTTTCTTTAAACAGCTTATTTCGTTTTTTAAATTATTTTTTCTAATCTTTCAATTAAAATCCAAAGAGGGCTACCCTCGATAAGGCTTCCCTCATATAATATTCCCCATGCAATCCACCAGTAAAAAACAAAATAACCATTTCCCGATTCTGATCTTAATTGGCAGGCCAGCATGTGGAAAAAGTGAGATCATAGATTACTTGCAGCACATCGACATTAACAAAAGAGTGGCGCGCTTTCATATAAAAAATATCCAGGTACTGGATGATTTTCCCATGCTGTGGACCTGGTTTGAAGAAGATGATATCCTGGAGGATAAATTCCATAAAGAGCGTTTATATACCGACTCTTTGGGTTACTTTAAACATGATTATCTGTGGGACCTGCTCATCCAACGGCTGGAATTGGAATACCAGAAAAAATTGAAAGATAACCCGTGGTATGACGAGGGTAACACCACCATAATCGAGTTTTCTCGCGGTTCACAGCATGGGGGCTATGCGCAGGCGCTGACCAATTTCTCGGAAGATCTCTTGAACAAAGCCAGTATCCTTTATGTGAATGTCTCTTACAGGGAATCGCAGCGTAAGAACAGGCTCCGTTTCAATCCACAACGACCGTACAGTATTCTCGAGCACGCCCTCCCGGATGAAAAACTGGAAAAATTGTACTCCAGCGATGACTGGCATAAACTGACCGCCTCCGACAAACACTTTCTGGTCACAGGTTCCTGCAGGACACCCTATGCAGTATTCGAAAATGAAGATGATATCACCACAGGAGATTCCAGCGCATTAGGTTCACGGTTGGAGCAAGCTCTAAACCACCTTTGGGATATCCACCAAATGCGCTCAAGTTCATTTTCTGATAATAAGCCGATCAAAGAGGGATAAGTATGGCCAGATCAGTTGGTTTCGTTAATGTGCTGAAGAAAATCTACCCCGCCAGGTACCTGGGCGCCCTGATGACAAACCTTCCGGTTCTTGAAACAATCGCAAACACCTTATTTTTTATGGGCGATGATGTCATATACCTGCCCCGTGACGGAACAATCCAGATCAAAGAAAACATCCCCCAACCGGAACAGAGCGCCTTGCCCTCGGAAATTGTCGAACATTTCATTGAAATAGCCAAATATCACTTTATAATGGATTTCTGTTTATGCCGTGATGGCGCAGGATGCCGTGATTACCCCCGCGAATACGGCTGCCTTTTCCTGGGAGAGGCAGTGCTGGATATTAACCCTGAATTCGGCTCCCTGGTCACGAAAGAAAAGGCGCTCTACCACGTCCGGCGCTGCCGCGATGCCGGTCTTGTTCATATGGTAGGAAGAAACCAGCTCGATAAAGTCTGGCTTGGCGCAGGACCGGGACACAAGCTACTGACAATCTGCAACTGCTGCCCATGCTGCTGTTTGTACGGAACCCTCCCCTACGCTTCCCCGAAAATCAGCCGTAAAATCCACCGACTACCTGGACTTCAGGTAACTGTCAATGACCTTTGCAGCGGGTGCGGTATGTGCACGGAGGGAGTTTGTTTTGTGGATGCAATTGAATTGATAAATGGCCAGGCGAGAATTCTCGAGGACTGCCGGGGCTGCGGACGCTGCGTTGAAGTCTGTCCCAATGGGGCAATTGAGATCAGCATCGAAGACAGCAGCGTATACCAAAATACTATTGAACGTATCTCTAATCTGGTTGATGTCACTTGAAGTTCTAATTTGCCTGAATTTCGCAAAACAAATACAAGTAATATGACAAATAGCTCCCCGAATTCAGACAGGCTTCCAATAACCGGTCTGCCACCTGACGGATCAAATCCTCTCGCCCTTCTATGCGGCGTTCCGACCGGGCCCGAATAATAAGTAAAACACTCGAATCTGTTGAAGAACTCAGCCGCAAGCGTGAATACCACGCGTAGCGATGCGTGTACAAAGGGCTTCTAGTTACTGTTTGTTCACACGGTATAGGTGCGCCGGGTGCGGCAATTGCCTTTGAAGAATTAATCGCTGCTGGAGCGACCACCATCATCAGGGTGGGAACCTGCGGTGGTCTTCAACTGAATATCAAGGCAGGTGATCTGGTTATCGCTACCGCTGCAGTCCAGAATACCGGTTACGGTCGCGAAAACCTTCCCCCCGGCTACCCAGCATCTGCGGATTATGAAGTAATAAATGCCCTGAAACAGGCAACGATGTACGGTGGAGTAACTGCGAGTACCGGGCTGATCCTCACCCGAGATGTGTTTTATGCAAGTGAAGCGGCTCCCACCCACAAGTCTGATTACCACCTCCAGCTTTCCAGAGCCCGCATTCTGGCAGTTGAGATGGAATGCGCAGCGCTGTTCCAGATCGGCAACCTACACGGGGTCCGGACCGGGGCATAACTGGCAGTCGATGGCGACCTTCTTAAAAGTTCAGAGAGCTTTGAAACTTATGCTCCAGATCGTTAAATTGTCTACGAAGCAGTAGAAAGAGCTATCAGGATCGGTCTGTTTTCACTTTATATTTTAGGCAAAAAAGAAAACCCTTCTAAACCGGTTTGATCTATCAGTACGCGGTCAATCTCCCGGCGGTTTGCCGTGGTCAAAGCAATAATAGACTGTTTGAAACGGCGCCCGGAAATCGACCACATCTTTTTTGACCTGCGCGGCATCTTCACCCTCAACCAAAACTCTGCGTATAAACTCCGCAATCGCCCCCATCTCCTTCTCTTTCATACCGAGGCGGGTGATTTCGATAGTTCCCAACCTTAATCCGCTGGGGTGATCCCAGTTTTCAGGTTTGTCGCCGGGGATAAGGTTTTTGTTGGTGACAATATTTGCATCCGCCAGCTTGAAGGCAACCTCCATCCCACCGCCAAATTTTTTAACATCTGCGATCACCTGGTGTGTCTGGCTGAAGCCGCGCTTGGCTCCAATTACCGGAATACCGCACTCCTCTAAAGCCTTACCAAGGGCTTGTGAGTTCGCCACAATCTGCTTCATGTATTCCTCACCGTACTCAAGGAATTCCGCTGCCGCAACAGCTAGCGCGGCGACCCGGTTGACCTGGTGTGTGGCAACCAGGACAGGGAATATGGCTTCAGTGAGCGGTTGGGTCAACTCCGGGTCATTCCAGACCATGATCCCGCTTTGTGGGCCGCTGAACGTTTTTCCCGCGGAGCCAAATAGGACACTTGCGCCCTCGTTCAGCGGGTCCTGGAATAAACCTGCTGCGATCAATCCTAATTGGTGGGCGCCGTCAAATGCAAACCTGCCGCCCCATTCAGCAATGATCTCGCTTATCTGCCTGACCGGTAAGGGGAATAAAGTCATTGTCATCCCCAGCACTACAAGGCGCGGCTGGACTTTCTGAGCTACCCGTTTGAAAAGATCCAGGTCTACTTCAAGCTCAACCGGATCAAAGGGCACATCCGCAATCTCCAGCCCGCGCAAGCCCGCCGGTCCTTCCAGGCGGTTGCTGGAATGCCCTCCAACTGGCTGCGGAGCCGACATAATCACATCCCCGGGTTGGGTCAGAGCATGGTAAAGCGCCAGGTTGGCGATCATTCCGCCCATCAGACGGTGGTCAGCGTAGCGGGATTTAAATACCATCTTCAGCAGTTCCACACACAGCGATTCCACCTCATCAATATATCGGGTTCCGGCAAACCAGCGGTTATCCCTGCCGATATGCCCTTCTGCCGCCCTGGTTCCGATCTCCGCTGCCAGTAAACTCCGCACAGCCGGGCTTGTTGGCGCTTCAGGTGCCAGCAAGTTGATGCATTCCCTGCCGCGCCAGAGTTCATTACGTTTCACTGCTGCGATCACTTCATCAGCCATCCCCTGAGGCCCGCCTGCCCTTTCCAGTATTAAACGCGCATTCGCCAGAATTTCACGGTCGTGTGCCTCATACTTTCCATCGTCTGGGAGCTTGGTATTGTTCATCCTTGCCTCCAAAATATAGTGATTTGATTATAAGGTCTTTGAGATAGTATTATATAGAAATATTCTTTTGATGAATTATGATTCGAATATTCTAATATCAGTAAACTTAGAAAGATATTGTAACTGGATGTTGGTAAAATTTATTTGCTTAAGGGAGTTCCTATGAAAGCAATCCGGTTTAACCTAACAATTCCCCGCTATTTGACAGGCTTGCTCCTTGGAAAAATCTCCCCAGGATTTTACTGGAGTGGATTATCCTGTACCACTTTCGTGGATATTCCCGAACCTGAGATTATCGGGGACGAATGGATTGTCATTAGAACCCACTACGGAGGCATATGCGGCAGCGATATGAGCGCAATCCACCTGCATGCCAGCCCGTATCTCACCCCGCTCATGTCCTCCCCTTTCACTTTCGGTCACGAGAATATCGGCGTCATTGCCCGGACTGGTTCTGCTGTTGACCAGTTCGGGGAAGGGGAACGGGTCGTCGTCGAACCAACCCTGTGGTGCAGGCCGCGCGGTTTTGCGGATTTGTGCCCGTACTGCCAGCGCGGAGAGACCAACAGGTGCGAACGGGTTATCGAAGGAGATCTATCTCCCAGCTTATCCATAGGTTTCAGTAAAGACACTGGTGGAAGCTGGAGCCCTTACTTCCTGGCACACCAGTCCCAGCTCTACCGCATCCCGGACACTGTTAATGATGAAAACGGTCTGATGGTTGAACCTTTTGCGACGGGCATACACGCAGTTTTAAAAAACCCACCATCTGAAAATGATTTAATTCTAATCATCGGTGCAGGGACAATTGGGCTCTGCACACTCGCCGCAATGCGGGCTTCCGGATTCAAAAACAGAATCCACGTTCTTGCCCGTTACCCCTTCCAGGCAGAATCAGCCCACAAATTAGGCGCTGATGAGGTAATCCTTACATCGGGTGAGATAGACTATTACAAAGAAATCTCCCAATTGAGTGGAGCAAAAATCCTGGAACCGATTGTCGGGAAAAGACTATTGCTGGGAGGATATGACAAGGTGTACGAATGCGTTGGATCGGACACTACCCTGGATGACGCCCTGCGCTTCACCCGCAACGGCGGTCTTGTTGTGCTGGTGGGCGTTCCCGGCGTCGCGAAAAATGTCGACTGGTCAGCCATATTTATTCACGAACTTCGCTTGAAATCCTCTTACATTTACAACCATGCAGAAGTTTTCAATGGGCGCCAGCGCAGCACTTTTGACATTGCAATTGACTGGATGGCGGAAGGCCGGGTTGACCTGGGGTGGATGGTTACCCACAGATTTAAAATCGAAGATTACAGCCGGGCATTCACGCTGCAATCCAAGCGGGCTGAGAACCAGTCCATAAAAACTATCTTTGAATTTAATTGAAATCAGAACGCACAATCTTGCCACCCCACCAGAACCGCGACCGTTTGATAACAAGGCTTTTTCAGGCATCTGATCTAGCTGAGGTCTGCCGGTTTATTGCTGGGTTAAACCACCAGCCGGAACACCATATCGCTTACTTCGGCACAAAACCTGACGAGATTGAATACTACCTGCTCGAAGAACAGACTGTTCCCCCACAAGAGAGTTACGTGCTCGCATATTTAGAAAGCTGTCTGGCAGGCGTGATTGGGTTGGAATACGATCTGGAATTACTCCGGGCATGGATCGAAGGCCCACTTATCTCTTACCCTGACTGGGAAAGACTCGCCGAAATACTGTACAGCCGGATCGTTGACATCATCCCGGAGGGGATAAACGATTATGAACTCGCCGCAGATACACGGAATAAAAACCTGGAGCGTTTCGCCGAAAACCATGGGTACCGTTCAAGCGGTGAATCAGCCCTGCTGGTATTTAAGCGTTTTTCTCTCGGAAATCTCCCTGCAGTATCTGAGAGTAAAGTGACCTCGGCTTTTGCGGGTCAGTTCCAAAACCTGCACGATAAGCTCTTTCCAGGGACCTATTACAACGGGAAGCAGTTGTACGA
>JBJYWI010000017.1:0-1605 GCA_046259385.1 Anaerolineales bacterium | reverse complement strand
GTTGAAAACATTGCTGCGGTCAATCTCTACCAGAGTTGCGGTTTTTATTATGAGAGAACACTGCGGGGTTACCGTTTGAAATTCCCTTCAGCCTGATAATTTAACTTCAGAGTGGGCTTTTTCTACTCCATTGACTTTAATAGAAAACCGGTGAATCCCTGGATAATGCTTGCGGGTCGACATATCAGCAAAATTATGGCTTTTCTTGATTCTGTGCGTACCGGGCGTATAGCTTCTTTCCGAAATCTTAAAGACTTTTTTAGAGGATTTACCGCTGGCTTTAACGTAACCTACAATGTACTCGAGCCTGATTAAAGTGTCATTTTGGCTGTTTACAACCAACCGGAATTGAAGCATTACCCTGTCGCCTATCCTGGCAGACTCTGGAACAATTTTAAATTGTTCAACCACGGTATTTTCAGGGTCGCAGAAACCAAACAGCCCCATTGCACGCTGGTTCCCAGACTTAAGCAGTCCTCGGCAGGCGTGTTTCACGATCCAATCTCTGTTCTCCGAGTATCCAATCCATCTTTCAGCCACCTCAAGCGCAATTTCAGGATTGTCCTTTGAAATATCATTAATGTTATTCGCAACACTGCGCCGCACAGTTTCGGATTCATCATCCTTCAATATTTCCAGGATCTCGATTACCGGTTCCGGGTTCGTTACAAATATATCCAGCCTCATCCCCCATGGCAGCCTCGGCCGGCAGCCCTCGCTCGCCAGCCGGCGCACATTTTCATCTTGATCGCCTGCCCACCCATGCAGAAAAGGCATCACCTGTTTATAATCATGAGCCAGAAAGGGGCGGATTGCGAATTCCGCGCTTCCAAATTTGGTGAAATATCCCAGAGCCGGCAGCGACAGGTTCCAATCTTTAAAGCCGTACCTTTCCACAAAATCAGGAAAAGCCAGTGCTTCAAATCCCTTAACTCGCGGGATTATTTGTTTCAATATCTTCAGAGCTCGGGAATAATCCTCTGGAAGGGTTTTGTGCATGCATTCTGCCGTGTGGTGCATTTTTTCCTTCAATGCCATTTCCCCCCAATCCTCAGAATAGATTAACTTTGTAAACCTTACCTGATCAAAATCCGGATAAACATCTTTGATTGCTTCAGCAAGGGAGAGGATTGATTCTTTGGTAAAGAAAATATCCTTCAGTCGCTCATTCATATTTATCCATATTTATATCCCTTCCGAATTCAAAATAACCGCCGCACGTAAAAGGCAATATGCAGCGATATTAATTAATCAATCCCGCAGTTAGACCTTTTTTATCGGGACATAGAAACGGAATCGGGATTCGGGATCATCCGGATTGAATTCACCCGGGTACTCCTCAAATTCCGGCCTGTAATCACGGACATACCCTGATTGGGGAAGCCATTTATCATTCGCGTACTTATAGCTTTCCATCATGGTGGGTATGGTGGTTGTAAATTCTGCATATGTCCCTTCTGGTATTTCTATCCCAACCATCCCATCTGGAATTTCGGCAATTTCTTCAACCGGGATACATGCAATGTAATCGAATTATCTTGATACAAAATAAAAAGATGTTGTCACTCCGAACTACAGCAATGTATCAACCCTGTGTTGAATCTC
>JBJYWI010000016.1:0-2506 GCA_046259385.1 Anaerolineales bacterium | reverse complement strand
TCCAACGGGGGATAAACCTGCCGCTTGGGAATATGCAGATAAGAGCAATGGTTGAGACAATAAAGAGCACCGAAAGTAGCGCTTCGATGTGTTTAAAACTCTCGTACCTGACCAGTCCCAGCACTTCCACTGGCCCAGCCATTAAAACCCCGTAAACCAGTATATAAAATGAGACAAACATCGCCATCAGATCATTGGACCATTTGACGAAAATCACCGCCGCCAGGACCAGGCTCAGAAACGCCGCCCCAAATGAAACAACTCCCCCGGTAATATTTATCACCTGGATCAATGGGGCAGGGTCTTCCACTTTTCCAGCCAGGAAATGCTGGTTTTCGAGCGCCGTCCGGTAAGCAGGGATTGAAAACAGGAAAATGCTCAGCACTACCATCGCAGTCCCCACCCAGGCTGCATTTACCACCGGCTGCCAGCGCGGGTTGATCCGCGGCGGATGCAAATCATTCATCGATATTAAAATATCTTCCGAGACACCTTTTATTTCACTGGTTGTGTCATTTTGTTTTCATTGTACCGCGCAATCTGTTATGAATTCCCCTGCGGTTCCATGCTTAGCCTTTATACCGTGTTCCCCACCAGCAGCATATTGCGAATCCCGACCAGGTTCAACGGTAGTTTCTCCCAGGCATCGCCGTAATCCGCGCTGAACCAGACCTCTCCGTTACTCAATCCTGCATAAAGATGGCCGCTGTTCTGCGGGTCTGTGACCAGCGCATACGCCATATAGTCAAGCGGTTGGGGCAGCCCACCAGCCAGTTTTTGCCATCCCGCGCCTCCCACCATCCGGAAAATGTAGGTATCCGCCTGCCCATCCACATGCCCGGTGGGTTGGAAGTGCTTCCACGAGAAACTTGGTGAAGCGGATATATACCAGACCTCCGGTTTCCCCGGATCTGCTGCGCAAGCCCAGCCATAACGCCGGTCAAGTCCTTTTTTAGGCTGGATCCAGCTTGAGCCGCCATCACGGCTGAACGCCGCACCGCCTCCGCCGGCTTCATAAACCCAGTCGCCGGAGCTGTGGTGGAATACTAATGAATGGCAGTCCCGCACAGCGCCTTTCAGATGCACTGACCAGGTTTTCCCACCGTCCGTGGTGCGCACAACCGCGCCAGCTTCAACGCCTGCTACGATTGTCTGGGGGTCTTCAGGGGAAAGCGCGATGGACTGGACGTACGCTTTAAACGGCTTTTCCGCCGGCGACATCCAGTACCACCGCCCGGGGATATTCCGGAATGATTCGATCTCTGCCCAGTTTTCTCCCCCGTCTTGAGACATGTATATTGCCGCCGGTTTTATGCCGGCGTAAATCGTGTCCTGGTCAAGCGGGCTGCAGGCGATCGATTTCACAACCAACCCGGACAGACCGGAAGCACCCCATGTCAAACCGTAATCATCTGACCTGAACACACCTTCCCCCTGTGTGCCGGCATACAGGATTCCGGGATTAAGGCGGTTTATTTCAAGGCAGCGTACATCCCGTTCCGGCAGGATTTGGTCAACATCCCAATGTCCATCCTGCGATTCCACTACCCGGCAGCTTCCTTTCCAGCCGGAGGCCACCAGAACTCGATTACCTTTACCCATTATTACGCTTAACCTTCTCTCTTAGGCAAATTTCGGGTGAACAGGTAGTAACCTGCTGCAATAAATCCCAGCCCGAATATCACTCCCGCCAGGGTGACAAACAGGTTCGCAAGCCCTCCAGCTATCATTCCGGGAATACCAACCAGCGGCGCCAGTATCCATAAAAATGGCGCCAGCCGTGGAAAAGCTCTTGACCTGAGACTGCCAATAGCCAGGAGAATCAAGCCCAGCGAAGAGAATGAACTGCCGAGCAGAACGAAATTCATTCCAGCCAGGGTCTGTTCTTCACCACCGACGAGCAGAAGATTCCCTGTTGAAGCCAGGACAAACCCAATCAGACCCCACCATCCGCTTTTACCCACCTGTACGCCGTAGATGCCGATCAAGGCAAAAAGGGTGAAAATGTTTCCCAGGCCAAAAATCCAGGTCAGCGATCCATTCCCTCCAGAAGTGGCAATCAGGCTTCCGATGACGGTCAGGATTCCCGCCAGTATGGATGCAGCCCCGCTCAGCCAGAATAGGTCCTTTTTACTCACCGCTGTTTTTACATATGTGGTTTCACTCACTGTCATATCTACCTCCAAAAATCTAAATTTATTACCTTCTCTATTCAAGTAAAAGGAAATTTAAGGCAGCAAATTTAAGTATTCGTAAATTGCGCTCAATTCCTCATCCGTCATCAAACCGAAATGCTCTTAGGGCATATATTCCAGGTTTACAGATTTATATAGGGAGTGACTCCGGTCCGGAAAAATTCAATGAAGTCTCCTTCTGTACTGTAAGAGTTAAGAATAATACCAATCCATATCAACACTTTTTTCAAAATGAACCTATTCCCACGTTTAATAACTCCCCAAATCATACAACTCAGTCTGTCCCATTGTCATGGGCATTTTGTCCCGAA
>JBJYWI010000015.1:0-6888 GCA_046259385.1 Anaerolineales bacterium | reverse complement strand
TCGTCTGTTCAGGGACGGGAAACCATAAACGAGCGCAATCAGCAATCCTGCCAGGATAAAAATTAATGGTAGAAATAGTGGGTAGCTCATTATAGAAAGCTATACTTCTTGAATTGCTCCTAATTGGAAAATATAAAAGGGTTCCTTTTTATCAACATCTACTCTACAAAGTATTATTTACATTGGGGAAATTCTCTTTATACAGTTTTGAAACCATTTAACCCGAACCTTAATCGCATATTTGGCTCGAGATGTTAGAGTTGATTAACGTGCAAATGAACTGGTGATATTTTTATTTTGGGTATTTACTTGATGACAGGTGGATAGGTGACCCAGTGTTTGAATTTCGATAATTGATATCCCTTTGTCATAAGAAATTTTGTTTTGCACTTAAGTATAGACTCAACATAAATTTGTTGTAAATAGAATAATGTCGAGGCTTCGATGAAACTTGAATACCAACTGGTCCATCTCGAAAAGAATTTTATTTAATAAAGGGTCAATAGAATTGATGTGGCTTAAAGAACATAGCCAGGATTCGTCAGTATCTGTCATGCGAGGTAAATCCAATTAATATAGTGGCCATATGATAGGTAACACCAAGGCAGTTAAGATCAACAATATAAGGTTCAACCACACACCTACCTTGGTGTAGTCAAAGAATTTATAGCCACCGGGACCGTAGATAAGTACATTAACCTGGTGACCAATAGGCATCAGGAATGAAGTTGAAGCGGCAATCACAATTGCCATCACGAAAGTATGTGGGTTAGCTCCCAGGCTCATTGCAGCGTCTATAGCAATCGGAACCGCCAAAACTGTGGCAGCAGCATTAGACATCACTTCAGTCAGCAGCCCGGTCATAATGAAGATACCCATCATCACCGCAAGTACACCCCAATCGCCTATAAGGTTAATGATCTGGTTGGCTAATAATTGGGCGGTTCCGGTATTTTCCATTGCTAAACCCAGAGGCAGCATTCCAGCAATCAGGAAAACTGATTTCCACTCAATAGATTGGTAAGCTTCATCCATTGTAAGTGTTCCAGAAAGCACCATCAGAAGTGCCCCGATGAACATGGCAATGGAGACGTGCAGTAGGCTGGTACTGATTAGAAACAGCACCCCCAACAAAATCATGATTGCAATGGGTGCTTTTTTTATGCGTCGTTTTTCCTGTTTCGGCATATCCAAGAGTAAAAGATTTCTGTCTGAACGCAGTTTGTTAATATTTTCTACTGGTCCTTGTACTAGTAGAGAGTCACCAAAAGTGAGCGGAACATCCCCCAGCCTGGAGAACAAGGTTCGATTTTGATGGCGTAATGCCAGGATTGACAGACCAAACCGCGAGCGAAAATCAATCTCGCTGAAGGTTTTCCCCCTCAGGGTAGAATTTGGTGCCAGTACTACCTCAGCCAGTTCAAAGGCGTAGCGTGAAGGCTCTGGCTCCCAAGATTGGATCGCCCGGTCTGGTACAGGCTGCAGTTTAAGTGTTTGCTCTGCGTCCAAAATAGCATCTGGTTTAGCTTCAATATGCAGCTCATCACCGACTTCCAACCAGTGGTCGCTTTCTGGTGTGGCAGTCACGTTTTCCTGGCAGCACACATGGATATGAATGACATTCAATCCATGGCGATTATCCAGGTCAGCCTCTTGCACTGTTTTGCCAATCAGTGGCGATCCTTCCATGACGCGCACTTCAGTCAGGTAATCTTGGATCTGGTAGGTTTGGGAAAGTTCACCAGGAGAAGTGCGTTCTGGTAATAACCGGCGACCGATAATGAGCATATAGACGATTCCAGCGGTTAGAACTACTGCACCCATAGGCAAGAAATCAAAGAACTTGAAAGGTTCTAAACCACCATAGGACTCCAGAATACCAGATGCGAGGATATTAGGAGGCGTCCCAATCATGGTCATATTCCCGCCCATCAGAGAAGCCCATGCAAGCGGGATTAATAATTTAGAAGGTGGGGTTTTTGTTTCCCGCGCCACGCTGATTACTGCAGGCAATAAAATTGCCACTGCGCCGATATTGTTCATAAAGGCCGACATCAAGCCAACCCCTACCATAATTAATACAGTTAAACGAGCTGGGTTGTTTCCCGCAAAGCGGACCACCTGCCGGGCGATTGAATCCGCCACTCCGCTGCGTGTTAATCCCCCGCTTACAATAAATACTGCCCATACTGTAATCACAGCTGGGCTGGCAAACCCTGAAAACGCATCCTCAATGCTTACCAGACCGGTCAACACAAGAGCGACTAATACGATCATGGCAACCACATCCACGCGTAGCTTTTCGCTTACGAACAGGATGACAGCTCCAGCAAGTATGATCAGGACAAGGATGTTATCGATGCTCAAGTTGTTTATTAAGTACTAGGCTGTAAATATTTATTTTGATAGCTGATACTATTTCTTCTAAAAAGACAGTAATTTTTTTGGGCTGATGGTTAGTTTGGATAAATGATTTTGTGATTTTTCCTCTATTTGTTAAAGCAGCAATTTGATAGCGATGATAGATTGCTTGGCGACTTTCTAACTCGTTCTTCTGCTATTCATTGTCTTGAAATCCTTATTCTAAATTATTTTCCAATTCAACTCAAGAGGACAGGGGGTCGCCTTTCCTTCTTTATGCTCGTTACTCTTCAGGTGCAGCCTGCTGCAACCGGGCTGCAACGCCCATAGAAATTAGTCAGAATAGCTAAAATGGTCAAATTAAAGAATCTTACCACCCTTACAGGTGGTGGTAATTATATGGTTCTACACAGATGTGGGGTTATACGGGTTTCTTCGAACCAGTAGGTTGTGCGTTTGAATCGCACCGGGGGTGCCTATATGTGTAGGAAAAAGGAATTGAACCCCCAATATGTGGAGGCTTTCCCTCAAGCATAAATTAGTGTAATAGGAATTTGACAGCAACGGGTGAAAGGATCTCGTCCATCTTCTGCGCCACATCTGTTTGCATTTCGGGAATAGCATGGGAGTAAATATCCAGTGTTATACTGATGTCGGTATGACCCAATCGTTGCTGGACAATTTTGGGGTGGACACCCTGCTTTAACATCAGAGTGGCAGCAGAATGACGTAAATCATGGAATCGAATCTCGGGCAATCCAGCTTCTCTCAAGGCTTTCTTGAAGTCTCGGGTTAAGTTGAGTGGATCAATCGGTGTTCCGATGTCAGAATGGAAAATCACACCAATCTCTTTCCATTGATCTCCCTTGAATATCCTATGTATATTTTGCTGTTGGTCCAGAATGCGTAAAATCTCCAGGGTCGAAGAACCCAGGATAATTGAGAGGTATGAAGAAGCAGTCTTCAATTCGTCAAAATATCTGCCTTTACTTCCACGCTGAAATTGAGGGCGGATTTTTAATTTTTCAGTAACACAATCTAAATTAATACACTTTACATCCAACAGATTCCCTATTATCCGGCCAGTCACAACTGCGAGATGATTAAATGCCTAATACTTGCTGGGATGGGAAAGCAAAACTCTCGGCTGGTCTTCATCAAGTATGTTGAATTCCTTTTTGGGGGACGGAATTTATTCTCCAGGGAAGCAGGATTGACAGGGATAAGACCCCATTGCAAAGCCTGTTTCAAAGATTTGTGTAACACTACGTGGATGAGGCGCATCGTATGAGCTGCAGTGGTCCCATAAAGTTGGATACTATTTTAAGCATTCTTAGGGGGAAGTTTCTAATAATTGGGACTGCCACCAGGCGTACTCATATTCCACTGCCGTCAGGTATCCCAAAGATGAATGGATGCGCTTGGTCATATACATGTCTTCGATAAAGCATTGAATCTGTTTTTGGGCATCTTGTAAATCAAGTTATTCCGATAAACCCACCTCTTCTTCCTTAATAGTGTGCATGAAGCGCTCAGCATAACCTTTTTCCTCGGCTTTTCCCACAGCCGCCATGCTGATTTGGATTCCGTGTACCTTCAGCAAGTCTGAATAAGTGTAAGCAGTGTAATGGATGCCCTGGTCATTGTGATGGATCTCAGGCGAATGGGTCTCTAGAGCGGGACGAAAAGCCATCAAAGTCAGCTCCTGATCAAGTGTACGGCCTAAGCACCAGCCTCGGATAGATCGTGTAAAGACATCCATGATGAGGACCAGTACACGTTCTCTTGATGTAAACGATTGTAGGTGATGTCACCGACCCAAACTTGGTAAGGGTCGGCAATTTCGAGCTCTTGGACCAGGTTTGGATAGCGAGGATGGGATGTTGGCTGTCCGTTGTGCGGCGTCTCTGCCTTTTTGTAGGTCGCAGTAGCTCCTTTTTGACCAAAATCCGTCGGACTCGTTTGCGATTGACCGTAAATCTGTATCGAGAACGCCGCAATTGGTTCGTTACACGACGAGAGCCATAGGTCGGGAACTAACCAGCAATTTCTTAAATCGCTGCTTCCAGCTCGCTTTCATCATTTTGGACCGGTTGATAGTAATGCGTTCTGGGTGGCAGTTCCAGAAGATCACAAGCCACGGATACTGGATAGCGATCTTGAGCGCTAAACATGCGAACCATCTCCCGCTTTCGTTCCAGCCTGAGTTCAACTATCTGGATGCTTTTTTTACCATCACTAACTCCATTGCCAAACGCCCTACCCTGCGCTCCAATTTGGCAATGCGTTGGTACCTATCATCTCTGATTGTGGCTTGCTCAAATAGTTGCGAAGAAAGCTCGATTAACTCTTGTTTCCGACGAGATACTACCGGGTCCTTGATACCATATTCCCGGCTGGCTTGGGCTGTACTTATCAATTCATTGAGCATTTCAATCACAACCCGAGCTTTGAATTCGGGTAAAATTTTCGTCGCTGTACCATATGGGATCCCTTTCCTGAAGTCAAATTCCCACTTATTTTCCTGTCCAGTTTTTGGGGTCCATTACATTCAGAGAGGGGTTGATAAGCCGTGCTTTCCGCATATGGAACTTTCGAAATTGGCATTGAGAACTATGCCATTTCAGAAACGCGTAAAGAAACCAGGGTGGAAACGCAGGTAAGACCTAAAGATCAGCCCACTAGCGATCGTGTTGAGATTGGTTCACAAGACAGGACTCCGACACCCCTTCCGAGTGATGAGCAGCTATTTGCCGAAGCACTGGCCGAGAAGTTAGGCCAACCTGCCGATCAGATGGGGATCAATTTTGCTGAAATCACCAGCCAGCATGCCATGAGTGGCGTGAACAATGGCTACTTCCTGGCCGTTCACCAGGGTGATATTTGCAGCTTCACAAACTACGAAAATTAATAAAGCTATCACCAGGGCAAAAATCATTCTCTTGAACATGTCCGCCTCCTTTAGGGATTTGATCGGTATTAATCATCAGTACGATTAAAGGAGCGAATTTGTTCCAACCTGCCGAAGTGATAACCAATTGAATGTGAATGGCATAAGCCTTGCACCTCTCTAGACGGGTGTAATTCATATACTTTCAGGGGAAAGGAGGTGCCTAGCGGGGATTGGAATTGCTAAATCATGCATCCCAGGGGTGGTCCCGGGATGCAGCAACCATTTCAAATCAAATTTTATTTAACGAGTGGGAGTTATTGATGAAGAAAAGTATTTTTATCAGCGGCATGGCGATCATGCTAGTGGTGGCTTTTACAGCAGTGGCCACTTTTGCTTATTTTGGTAATACCAGAGAAGAAGAAGCCACAATTTCAACAGCCAAAATTGAAATTGGACAGACCTCGAATTTCCCATTAGAGTTTACCAACATGCTTCCAGGGGAGGTGAAATCGCAGAATGTAGCAATTTACAACTCAAGTACGACCGCAGCTGATCTCTTTTTTCAAATGTTAGCAAAACCAGCTGAAGGAGAGGCGAATTTCTGTTTGGACTTGTCTGAAGATCCTCCAGTTCCCGATGAAGTCCTAGATATTCGGATAAAAAACCGTGATACTGGTAATTGGATATTTAATTGGAAGTCAATTTGCCCTTTATATCCGGGTCAACCAAATTCAATCATCCAGAAACTCGGGGATGATCTTCCACCAAACACTTGGTTAAAGCTTACTGTAGAAGTGCGTCTTACCGGTGATGCAGGGAATGATCTCCAGAATAGTACCAATACAGATATCGTGCACCTCATCGCAGTTCAATATAATGGTCCGGCACCTAAACCAGTAAAGACCGGATTTCCTACAGTAATCGAACCCTGGCCAAAAGATGATGATAATTATGATTGATAATTCATAAGAAATTAGTTTGACTACCAGGTGCGGTGTACACCACACCTGGTAGTCCGGTGGTGGAATATGCTCTTAAAAACGATGGTTTACACAGTTCTGATCGGGGGATTAATCATCATCGCCGTGGCACTACTCTTCATGGGGCCAGCACGGATCGTGGTCACGGATAGCATGGCACCCTCCTTGCGGGCGGGTGACTTGGTCTTTCTGCGGCCTTCCGGGAAGGTGATCAAGCCTGGCACGGTGGTCACTTACAACCTCCAGGGCAAGCTGATCACTCATCGGGTGGTGGAAGTGTTGGGTGATATTCTGATCACCAAGGGCGATAACAACCAGGAGGTCGATCCATGGCAGGTGCGCTTCTCGGATGTGGTCGGTGTGCCCAGGGTTCGTATCCCCTACGGCGGGTATTTACTGGATTTCATCAAGAGCCCGGCAGGTTTCCTGCTCTTGATCATCCTTCCCGCCTGCTGGATCATCGTAATCGAAGCGCGCAGAATTGCCAACAACCTGCGCGATTCACGAGCCATTTAAGCCATACTGGATAAGATGATGGCCCGGAATTCAGAACGCGGCAGAATAATTTCTCTGGGGTCAGCAGTGTTGTTCTTTGTAGCCGCGCTGAGTGTTTGGGTGGTGGTAAATACAAGCGGCACCTTGGGTTATTTTTCA